>CAYQDW010000014.1:0-45158 GCA_964416385.1 uncultured Cryomorphaceae bacterium
CGCACCCAAAACCCAACGCGCCATGCGCTGGAGGCCAGTCTGGCTGCCATTGAAGGCGGGATAGACGGCATTGCTTTTGGCAGCGGCCTGGCTGCCGTTGATGCCGTAATGAAGCTGCTTAAACCGGGCGATGAAGTGATCAGCACCAATGATCTCTATGGCGGAACATACCGCCTGTTCAATCGCATTTATGGCAAATTTGGCGTAAAGTTTCACTTTGTGCCGATGCAAGACATGGCCGAGATTGAAGCACGGATCACCCCAGATACCAAACTGATCTGGGTTGAAACACCAACCAACCCCATGCTTAACATAATCGATATAAGTGCCGTGGCAGCTATTGCTAAAAAAGCTGGTGCCTGGCTGGCGGTGGATAACACCTTTGCCACACCTTACCTGCAACAACCCCTTGCCCTTGGGGCCGACATGGTTGTGCACAGCGCCACCAAATACCTGGGCGGCCACAGCGATGTGGTTCTTGGGGCGGTGGTAGTTAAAGATCAAGCCCTGGCGGATGAACTGCATTTTATCCAGAATGCCAGCGGTGCGGTATGCGGACCGATGGACAGCTTTCTGGTTCTGCGTGGCATAAAAACGCTTCACGTGCGCATGGACAGGCATTGCCGCAATGCAGAAGCCGTAGCGAATTACCTCATTACGCATCCTGCAGTAGACAAAGTGTATTATCCGGGTTTTGCAGACCATCCCGGCCATGAAATCGCCACAACCCAAATGAAGAATTATGGCGGTATGGTAAGCTTTACGCTAAAGAGCGGCAGCTTTGCCGATGCCAGCAAAGTGGCTAGTGCATTAAAAGTATTTACCCTTGCAGAAAGTCTTGGTGGGGTAGAAAGCCTTGCGGGCCACCCGGCCAGCATGACGCATGCATCCATCCCCAAAGAAGAGCGCGAAAAAACCGGAGTAGTTGATAGTTTATTACGACTGAGTGTTGGTATTGAAGACGAAGCCGACCTCATCAACGATTTAGAGCAAGCTTTAAACGCGCTCTAAAAATCTCCCAAAGCATGAATCTATTCATAATAACAGGTACAAGCAGCGGATTAGGACTAGAACTGGCGCAGCAAATTCTTGATGATGATGCCAACAACTATGTGCTGGGCATAAGTCGCAGAAGGGCCATAACCCATACGCGCTATACCCATGTGCGTTTAGACCTGTGCAACCTCAACGCGGTTATGGATCTTGAATTCCCCATAACGGGAAAAGAAGATGCCGTTTACCTGATAAACAATGCAGGCTGGCTGGGCGAAGTCGCCCCTATGGGCAGCGGCTTGCTGGATCATGATGCCATCCACGAAAGTTTTAATATCAATCTGGTGGCACCAACCATTTTGATCAACCAGTTTATCTCTCAGGTAAAAGACTTACGTTGCCGCAGGGTTATCGTGAATATCTCTTCCGGTGCCGGAAAATACCCGATAAAATCATGGAGCACCTATTGCGCCAGCAAGGCAGGTCTGGACATGCTAACCCGTGTTGTGAATGAAGAGCGCCCAGAAATTGAAACCTACGCCATTGCCCCAGGCATAGTAGATACGCCCATGCAAAAAGTTATTCGCGAGGCCAAACCGGAATACTTTCCAGATCATCAGCGGTTTGTTGGGTATTTTGAAAATGGAGACCTAAGACCGGCAGAAGAAGTTGCCCGTCAAATTATTGACTTATTGAAATCGCCATCGTTAATTGCGGAAAAAGTATTTTCGCTACGCGATATAGAAAAATCATCATGAAAAAATTTGCTGCCCTAACCTTTGCCTTTCTTCTTTTTGCTGCATGCAAAAAAGATCCTCCGGTAGATGTCTCTCAACCGCTTTCTGAACGCCTACCCGGTACTTGGAATGTAACAGAGATTCAGTACAACGGCACTGCGCCAAACCCTTTTGATGCCACACAAACCCTTGCCTTTTCTGGTGCAGGAAAAAATGTAAATGGCTATTTCTACTTTGATAAAGACACCAATTTAGGTGAATTTGATATCAGCTTTATCGCGGAAGCTGATTTAGGCCTTGGCGCCCCAGTTTCTTATAATGCAATCACCAAACGTGGTGGTTATTATGAAATCATGAACAATGACGCCATTGTACGCATGACCAATTTTGTGGGCGATTCGGTATTTGATTGGGAGGTACGCGTAAATCAGGCACAACGCCAAGTTTGGTTCGTAACCATGTACCATGACTGGGGCCTGCCCGGTTTAGACAGCGTACCCATTAATGTAGAAGCAACCATGACGCGCTAAGCGCAAAACTAAAATCTTTAAAAAATGGCCAGAATCTTAACCGGAATACAAAGCTCCGGCCGCCAGCATTTAGGAAATATATTGGGCGCCATTAAACCGGCCATTGCTATGGCGGCCAAACCGGAAAACGATTCCTTTCTCTTTATTGCAGACCTACATGCGCTAACCACGGTAAAAGATGGCTCTTTGCTCCGTGAAAACGTATATGCAACCGCAGCTGCTTGGCTGGCTTGCGGATTAGATACCGACAAGACCGTTTTTTATCGGCAAAGCGATGTGGTAGAGTGTACAGAACTTACGTGGTACCTTAACTGCTTTACACCTTACCCCATGTTGGCCAACGCCCATAGTTTTAAAGACAAAAGCGATAATCTAGCAGATGTAAATGCTGGCTTGTTTGACTACCCAGTGCTTATGGCTAGCGATATCTTATTGTATGATGCCGAGTTTGTACCTGTGGGGAAAGACCAAAAGCAGCACCTAGAAATGACACGCGACATTGCCAGTAGCTTCAATACCCGCTACGGGGAAGTTTTTGTGGTGCCCGATGCCGTAATCGATGAAAACGTGATGACCATTCCTGGTACAGATGGCCGCAAGATGAGCAAAAGCTACGGCAACTTTGTTGATATTTTCTTGCCAGAAAAAGAGCTTAAAAAGCAGGTAATGAGCATTGTTACTGATAGCACCCCATTAGAAGAGCCCAAGAATCCGGATACCTGTAATGTGTTTGCCTTGTACAAACTCTTGGCAGATGAAGACCAGGTTGGGCAAATGCGCCAGAACTATCTGGGCGGCAACTATGGCTATGGCCACGCCAAGAAAGAACTACTCGCGTTGATCCTTGAAACCTTTGCCGCAGAGCGCCAGCGTTTTGACCAACTCATGGCAAATACCAAAGCCATTGATGAAGCCTTGGCCATTGGTGCCAACAAAGCTCGGCCCATTGCGCAGGCAACAGTTAAGCGGGTGCGCACGTTGTTAGGTTTTTAGGCTATCGCCTTGTTTTCCTTTAGCATTTATAAAATGCTGTTTTAATAGAACCTTGCTGAAACAGTTCTTCTTGATTGGTTTATCTAAACCTATGACCTCGTTGCTGTATGTGATATTTCCTCATGATTTATAAATTATATGTAATACCTCAACCACAGCAAACTAAAAAAGCGCCCCGAATAACTCCGAGACGCTTTGATTTAATCAAACTTTAAACCTAATTGTTATTTCTGTTCTGATGCATGCGCTGGCCCTTGTGCGTTTTCATTTTACCTCTTCGCTGCTTGCGCAATTCTTTAGCTTTTTCAAGCTGCTCTTTATTAAGCACGGTAGCTAATTGTTTCTCGTATTCGGCCTTTACATTCTGACGGGCGTTTTTGTTGTCTTTGTCAATTTCTTCTAAAACCCCAGCCATTTTTAGATTAATTTCATAAACCTGCTTGTATTGTTCATCCGTTAGATTCAGGTTACTTTTCATCCGGTCTGTTAATCTTTGTGCTCTTTCTTCTGGTGTGCCTCCGCGTTGTTGCGCAAACGCAGCGGTACCTATAAGGAGGATTAGCGCTGCCATGATTATCTTTTTCATTGTTGTTTTTGTTTAATTACGGTAGTTAGATGACCGCCTGTTAAAAAGGTTTAATTATCCGATCATAAACTAATCTTGCAAGCCCTATTTTTACAGCATGCGTACTGAAATTCGTGTTACCAGCTGGGCACATTTACAAGATATTTTATTCAGCAATACCTATGACGAAAAGATAGATCGTCATCGTTCTCCTTTTATATATCGCGGCATGAATGATGCCCAAAAAAGCTTAAAAACAAGTTTGGCACGGCTTGGCGGACCTTATGCAAAGCTAGAGCGGCATTTGCTGCGCAATTTTAAAAAGTACGCCCATACCAATGTGCTTAGCGGCCAAAGCAACTGGAATTGGTTGGCTTTGGCGCAACACCATGGTTTACCTAGCCGCCTGTTAGACTGGACCTACAGCCCCTATGTTGCGCTTCATTTTGCGATGAATGACCTGCAGAGTTACAACAAAGATGGCGTGATCTGGGTGCTGAATTATGTAAAGCTCAACCAATATCTACCGCAAAAACTTAAAGCCGTTATACAAAAAGAAAACAGCAACACCTTTACTGCAGAAATGCTAGACGGGGTCTGTAAAACTTTAGAAGAGCTTGATGCATTAGACCAAGCGCCTTTCTTGCTGTTTTTAGAACCCCCAAGTCTGGATGACCGCATCGTAAACCAATTTGCTTTATTTAGCCTTTTGAGTAGCTCAGAAACTTTGCTAGACAATTGGTTAGAAGACCATGACCAATACTTTCATCGGGTAATTATTCCTGCGCAATTAAAATGGGAAATCCGCGATAAGCTAGACCAAGCCAACATTACAGAACGGGTGCTTTTTCCGGGGTTAGACGGCTTAAGCATGTGGCTTAAAAGACAATATAGTAGTAAACAAAGTGAAAAAGAATGAAACGTGTGCGCATAGTTATTTCTGGCGAAGTTCAAGGTGTGTTCTTTCGCAAATCTGCACTTGCCAAAGCACTAGAGCTAGGGGTTACTGGGTGGATAAAAAACAGTGCCAATGGGCATGTAATTGCTGAGGTTCAAGGCGAAAACCAACGGGTTGAAACCTTTATTACATGGTGCTACCAAGGACCTGAAAAGGCCGTTGTTACCGGGGTAGAGTCTAACCTTATTCCGCTAGAAGATGGTATTGAAACTTTTAATATTCACTATGGCTAATCTTTATCCGGCTTCTTAATCTTTTAACCAAACGCTAAAAATCTGCTTTAAAGTGGCCATACGCATTTCATTTTCTACCGTTATATAATCCAACAAATCTATTTGCTACATGCGCAATTTTGTTTTCTTTCTCTTCGGTTTTCTGTGTTACAGCTTTACCATCGCCCAACAAAGTCCACAATACAACGGGCTACTTTGGCGCATTAGCGGCAACGGCCTAAAAGCACCTTCTTATTTATATGGTACCATGCATGTGAGCAACAAAGTGGCCTTTCACCTAAGCGAAACCTTTTTTGATGCCATTGCCCAAGCAGACATTATTGCGCTAGAAGGCAACCCCGAATTTTGGCTTGAAGAAATAACCCAATCTCCATTAATGGAGGAAATGAATAGGTATGCCAACAGTACCTATCAACCCGATCTTTATAATGCCTTTGTGCCATATCAACCCAATCAAATAGACCTTGGTGATTTTTTAGCACGAGAAGACAACATCTTGAACAACTTTTTATGGCGTACTTCGGGCGTAGAGCAAAACTTTGAAGAACAAACCTACCTGGACCTATTCATCTTTCAAGCTGCAAAAAAAGCTGGAAAGCGTGTTGTTGCCCTTGAAGATTTTGACGCATCTATGGCCGCAACCTTTCTGGCCAATAAATACGATAAAGATGCCAAGCGCATCTCTACGCGGCAAGCCCAAAACATTTTAGGTGATTTTTCTAATTGGTTTGAACTACAAGAAGACGCCTATAGAAAAGGTGATTTAGACAAACTCGATACCATATCAAGTGTGCTTCATCCTGGCAAATATTATCGCAAATACATGCTAAATATTCGCAATGCCGTAATGGCCGAAGGCATTGATTCTCTACTAAAAGACAACCGCCTTTTTATTGGCATTGGGGCCGCCCACTTACCCGGCAAAATGGGGGTGATTACCATGCTGCGCAATATGGGTTATACGGTAGAGCCTGAGCCCGGAGCCATCACCAACACCAGCATTGATCAAAAAGAGATAATCGACAAAAAAACCTATACCTATCCGGCCACTTGGTTTACCACTGAAGACGGATTTATAAAAGCCAAAGTGCCCCAAATGCCCACCAAAATTGCGCATGACCCGTACCAAGAATACCTGTTTGCAGATATGATTAATGGTGCTTTTTACAGTATTAGAAGGGTAACAACTAAGCAATTGGTTTTTGGTAAAACCACAAATGCCTACCGCGCCAAAATAGACAGCTTACTCTTTGAAAATATTCCGGGTAAAATTCTCAGCATAGATAGTACAGCAGTATCTGGATACGCTGCTTTAGATATTAAGAACAAAACCAAGCTTGGAGACCTGCAACGCTACCGCATCATCTTTACGCCTCTAGAAATTATCATCTGTAGGGTTGGGGGGCACCTTGACTTTGCAGAATCTAAGGCGCCCACAAGCTTTATAGAATCTCTTACACTTAACCCCACGGCCCACACTTCTGGCACTTATACCCCGCGTTTTGGCGCCTTTTCTGTTTGGCTTCCTGAGGGCTATCGCAAAGAAAATTACATCTCTGAATTAACCCATTATGGCAATACTTTTGAAGTAGAAGCTGTGGATGATGCGCAGTCTTATTTCAGTGTAAAACACCTTCAATTCCATGATTTTAGCTACATCGAAGAAGACCAGTTTGAATTAGCCTATATGGTTGATAAGCTCGTTGCTGATAAAAAGCTCCGCATAGACACTACATATTCACTAACCAAAAGCAAACACCCCGCATTGGCTTTTGTGTTGCGTAACAAAGCAGATGAACCCGTTTTTGGCCAGATTCATATTTCAGGACCCAATTATTACATGCTACTTACCACGAGTACCGATGTTTCTGCGCAAAACACATTCTTTAGCTCATTTAAGCCCGAAGCTTTTGTGTATGCCAAAACTTTTACAACCCAAACAGATAGTGTTTTTAACTTCTCTGTTGTAACCCCCGCTCGGGTAAATGGCTATGACAATTTTATTTACAACCTGGTGCAAGGCACGCGATATGGGCGTGGAGAAGATCTGCGTTTTACAGGTGAGGAGCGTGAGAAACTTCTTGTTTCACCAACAGGGGAAGTTCTTGTGTTTAAACAAACCACCTTACATAAATATCAGTCTTATAAAGACTTAAATGCCTTCTGGGAAGTGTTTAAAAAACAAAACTTCAAATCTCTGGTAGAGCATAAAAACATCCTCTTAATTAACCAAGAAGACTCCTCTTTCTTAAAACAGGTGCGCGAAATCTGGTATACCGACACCAATAGCACCCGAGCCATACGCTGTAAACTGATTCTACAAAACCAAGCATTATACAGCCTAATGGCCACTGTAGATACACTTGGCTATAGCAGTGCTTTTATAGACTCTGCCTTCGCTAGCTTTAAGGTAAGCACAGACACACTGATTGGATCTTCTATTCTTAAACCCAAAAACAAATTATTTTTTGCGCAACTAGAAAGCAGAGATAGTGTTGCCGTTTTTGAAGCCGTTACAGCGTTATCGTCCGTTCGCTTTGATGAAGCAGACTTTGATCAAATAAATTCAGTTTTTAGAAGCTATACACACAAAGGCTTTACGCGCGATGCCCGCCTAAGTTTATTACAAGAAATTGCGTATTTGGATGAAACGCGGGCACTAGATTATTTAGCCACGTTGTATACTGAGTTTAAAGACTCTAGCGCATACCAATTTGCAATTCTAGAAGCACTTGCAAGCATCCGCACCAAAGAATCTGCAAAGGCTTTTACAAAACTAATCTTAGAAGAAACGCCCTTTGCAAAAGATGAATGGAGCTATAACTCGCTTTTCTGGGATTTTCGTGATTCTGTAGAGCTCGTTCAATACCTGTTGCCCGATATTTTAGAATTAACAGATTTCATAGAATATCGAGATGCTATATATCAAACCATAAGTATTGCCGTGCTTCGCGATGCCCTTAAACCTAAACAACTTAAAAGAAAATATAGCAGCTTTTTACGCTTAGCCAAAGTTGAATTAAAAAAGCAAAAAACGGCAGATCAAGATAAAAGCACGGCCTATATCAATAATGCACTTAACCGCTATACGCTTATGCTAACACTTTTTGCTGATAAAAAAGACGTTAAACGCTTTTTTGCTGATGCATTGACCTTGTCTAATAAGGCTGTTTTAAGCGACATCATGCAGCGGGTAAATGGCCATGTTAATATCCCGGATTCTCTTTGGAATTATGTAGCCGAAGAACGCAGAAAGCTGGTGCCGCTGTATGAATACCTGCAAGATAAAGGAGAACTGGATAAGCTGGCTGAGCAATACCGCAGCCAACAAGCTCTTGCCGAAAGTTTTGCGCGCATGCGTGCCTATGATGAATTTGATACCATTTCATTAATTGCTGCCAAACCTGTAGAACTCAAAGGTGGCCCCGCCATAGCTTTCTTTTTTCGCGTAAAGTTTGAAGAGGCCGATTTTGAGCAACTGATGTATGTGGTATTTGATGATGTGCCAGGACAAATTCTTACCAATACACGCCTCACCAAAAAAGGTGAAGAGTTTAACCCAGAATATGATGATCTGGACGAAATTTTAAATGACGCGCAAAAAGAGATAAAAAAATATAACCGCGAACGGGTGGTTGAAGAATATGACGACTATTACGGTTATGATTACTAGTGCGCGATAACAGCCTTTACCCGAAAAGCAACAATGCGCTTTACCAGATCTAGCGGTAGCGGTTGATTTAATGGAAATTGCACAGAGCCCTTTCCCTGTTTGTACCTGGCCAGTTCAGCCTTAAAGGCTTCGTGCCCGGTTGGCGTGGCATAAAACCCGATGTGTTTTGCATACCCCGCAAAGTAGACCAACGGTTTTTTGTTGAGCTTATAGGCGGGCATACCATAGCTTATGCTTTCTTCTGCCTGTGGCGCAGTAGCAATAATGGTTTCGCGCATTTGGCTCAGCAACGATTGTGTTGCTGCCGGAAAGGATGCGATGTACGCATCAACCGTAGTTGGGGCAGTGGGTTTCATAGTTGGAAAATACGAACAAAAAAGCCCGTAGTTTAAACCACGGGCTTTTTTTGATTGAACACTATTATACGCGAATGTGAAAATCATCGCCAACGTGGGCTTAAATTATTACGAAATCTCTAAAGTTTTCGCTTGTAACGGTAAATGCGTCTGCATGATATGCTTTCGTAAAAGTTAGCGGTAAGTTTTTCATTTTGTTTTGGTTCCATTTAAATTCAAAGCCAACGATCTTACCGTTTATTTCCTCTACCAAATCAACTTCCTGCTGCTGTTTTGTACGCCAGAAATACATAAATGCATGCGTTTTTTTATAGGCATTCTGTTTGAGGCGTTCACTCATTAAGAAGTTTTCCCATAAAGCACCTTTGTCTTGCCGAACAGCAAAAGGCTCAAAATTTCTGATCACTGCATTACGTACGCCATTATCATAGAAATAAACTTTCTTGTTGTTTTTGATTTCATTTCGCAGATTTCTGCTCAGTGCGGGCATTCTAAAAATGATGAACGCTTTTTCTAAAACTTCGAGATAAGCGCTAACTGTTTTGGCATCTACGCCAATAAGTCTTGATAGTTCTGCATATACAACTTCCTGCCCCACTTGCCTGGCTAATGCTTGAACCAGTTTTTGAATGATTTCTGGCTTTCTGAGTGAAGCATAAGCCAATACATCTTTGTACAGATAACTTTCAATTAACTCCAGTAACACATCTGTTTGGTTTTCCCGGTTATTTAATACATCCGGGTATAATCCGTATACCAACCTGTTTTCTAAATCTTCTCCTGATTTTAGGTAGCCGAGGTGGTTTTGCCATTCTTCCCAACTAATTGGAAACAACTCGAAACTCCATTTTCGCCCCGTTAATGGCTCTTGCAAAGCGTTGTAAAGCTCAAAAGAAGAAGAGCCGCTCAGAATAACTTGCACCTGATTGAATTGGTCAATTATCAATTTCGCAAGCAACCCAATACCTGGTATGCGTTGCGCTTCATCAATAAAAACGATACGGTTGGTGCCAATTAGCTGCCTTAGTTTCTCTGTTGACGTGTTTTGCAATAGATCACGAACATAAGGGTCGTCACCGTTTAGGAAGAGAACTGGTTTGTTTGCCTGCGCTATGACCTTGTCTACTAGCGTTGTTTTACCTACCTGTCGGGGCCCCGTAACCACCAGTGCTTTGCCTGAAAACAACTTGTTTTTTAGCGCATCTGCTATTGTTCTGTTAATCATTTTGAACGCGTTTACACGTGCTAAAGTATAACATTTCGGGATTGTATTCCTGTTTGGTCATAACTTTTGAGGATTTTGTTCCCGTTTGGTTGTGTATAAGCGTAATGAACATTTACCTCAACGAATTCTCTTTGCATAAAAAACCCCCTTCAATTGCTTGAAGAGGGCTTAAACGTTTGTCTCGAAAAACTTAAGCTACGCTGGCAGCGGCACTGCCTCTGCGCTTGCGCTCATTCTCATCCAGATATATTTTACGCAGGCGGATGCTTTGCGGGGTTACTTCCACAAACTCATCTTCCTGTATGTATTCCAGCGCTTCTTCTAAACTAAACTTGATGGCCGGGGCAATGCGCATTTTTTCATCGCTGCCGCTGGCGCGCATGTTGGTGAGCTTTTTGGTTTTGGTAATGTTGATGACCAAATCGCCTGCTCGGCTGTGTTCACCAATTACCTGGCCCATGTAAATTTCCTCACCCGGGTCTACAAAAAACTTACCGCGGTCTTGCAAACGGTCTATACTGTAGGGTATGGCCGTTCCCTTTTCCATACTGATTAAGCTACCATTCTGGCGGCCGGGTATGGGGCCTTTGTAGTGTTGAAATTCAATAAACCGGTGGTTCATAATGGCCTCACCTGCTGTGGCTGTTAAAAGTGAGTTACGCAAACCGATCAATCCGCGAGAAGGAATATTGAAATACAGCTGCATGCGGTCACCTTTTGGTGTCATATTCAACAATTCACCTTTGCGTAAAGTAACCAGCTCAACGGCTTTGCCGCTCACGTCTTCCGGCAGGTCTATTGTAAGTTCTTCTATTGGCTCACAACGGTGGCCATCTATCATTTTAATGATTACCTGTGGCTGCCCGATTTGCAGTTCATAACCCTCTCTGCGCATGGTTTCTATTAAGATAGAAAGGTGCAAAACGCCACGACCAAATACCAGGAATGAATCGGCACTGTCTGTAGGCTCAACGCGTAGGGCCAGGTTTTTCTCCAATTCTTTCTCTAGACGTTCGCGTAAGTGGCGGCTGGTTACAAACTTACCTTCTTTACCAAAAAACGGACTGTCGTTAATGGTAAAGCGCATGCTCATGGTAGGTTCATCAATGGCGATGGTTGGTAGAGCTTCCGGCGCTTCGGCATCGGCAATGGTGTCGCCAATTTCAAAACCTTCAATACCATTAACGGCACAGATGTCTCCGGCCTGCACCTCGCTCACCTTTTGGCGGCCCAAACCGTCATAAATAAATACCTCCTTCAGGCGGCTCTTAACCTTGCTACCATCGCGCTTGCACAACGTAATGGGCATATTTTCTTTGAGCTTGCCACGCGTTACGCGGCCAATGGCCATACGCCCGGTAAAGCTGCTGTAATCCAAGCTGGTGATGAGCATTTGCAGATTTCCCTCATCAATTTTAGCTTCTGGCACATAATCAAGAACCATATCAAGCAAAGGCGCAATATTATCCGTCTCGTTCTTCCAGTCGGTGCTCATCCAGTTGTTTTTGGCAGAGCCATATACAGTTGGAAAATTTAACTGTTCTTCATTGGCGTCTAAGCTAAACATCAGGTCAAAAACAGCTTCATGCGCCCAGTCGGGGTCACAATTTGGTTTATCAACCTTATTAACAACAACAATAGGCTTAAGGCCCATTTCAAGAGCCTTGTGCAATACAAAGCGGGTTTGAGGCATGGGGCCTTCAAAAGCATCAACCAACAGCAAAACGCCATCGGCCATGTTAAGTACCCGCTCAACCTCGCCACCAAAATCAGCGTGACCAGGGGTGTCTATAATATTTATTTTGGTGCCTTTGTACATCACCGAAACGTTCTTAGAAAGAATGGTGATGCCGCGTTCGCGCTCTAAATCGTTGTTGTCTAGAATCAGTTCTCCCGTTTGCTGGTTTTCACGAAACAGCTTACAGAAGTGTAAAATCTTATCAACCAAGGTGGTTTTACCGTGGTCTACGTGCGCAATAATCGCAATGTTTTTAATCACTTGCATAGGTGCATTTTTAGCGGCCGCGAAAGTAGGCTAATTAATTGTGTTATAGCGTGTTGTAAAAGGCAAAGATTTTACCCTTTAAAATGGCCCCAATCTTGCCAAAGATGCAGCCCGTGAAATCAATGTTTTAACATCCGTTTTGGTAGAAACAGAGCGCCCCTCATTAATTACATTACTTTTGTCGGCACTTTATTCACGCATAATTTTAGCATGAAAAACAGACAATTACTTATAAGTGCTTTAGGTGGTGTAGCCATATTAATGGCTGCGCTTTATATAGCTGGTGTATTTTCTGGAGGCAAAAAGCCACCAGCACGCACAACCGAAAAAGCACGTAAAACTGTTATTACCAAAACCGTAGAAAATGGCGCTGTTCAATTTCAGCTGCCGGTATATGGCAAATTACAGGCCCGAGACCGCGTACAGCTCTATGCAGAGGTTAACGGCATTCTACAAGAAACTGGCAAGAAATTTCTAGAAGGCGTGAGCTTTGCCAAAGGTGAATTGCTATTGCGTATTGATGATACAGAAGCTATGGCTAATCTTATGGCGCAGCGCAGCAACTACCTCAATGCCATAACAGGAGTTCTGCCAGACCTTAAAATCGACTTCCCACAAGATTACCAAGCTTGGCTTACCTATTTAGAAAATCTTGACATTGATAAGGCAGTTGTTGCCCCGCCATCGGCCTCCACTAAAAAAGCGGAATTATACCTTACCTCACGTGGGGTATACACCAACTACTTTAACCTTAAAAGTGCAGAAGCGCGTTTAGACAAATATGCTATTCGCGCACCGTTTAACGGGGTGGTAACGGCTAGTAATATTCGTCCGGGCACACTTGTACGCCCCGGGCAACTTCTTGGCGATTTTATCTCTGCCGACACATATGAACTAGAAACCGCGATTAGTATCCGCTTTTTACCCTTTGTGAAAATTGGCAATACGGTACACCTACAAAGCGCAGACATATCTGGCGATTGGGTGGGGCGCATAGCGCGAATCAACAAAAAGATTGACGAAAGCACACAAACCGTTAAGCTGTATATTGAGGTTAGCAGCGCTACTTTGCGCGAAGGCATGTATTTGCAAGGCATGTTGGCCGGTATGGAGGTGCAAAACGCATACGCCATACCACGTAGGCTACTGGTTGATAATGACCACGTTTTTGTGGTGCAACAAGACAGCCTCTTAGAAAAAACCCGTGTAAATATTATTGAATACACAGATGAAGACGCCATTGTAAGTGGGCTTACCACAGGAGACCAATTGGTGTATGAAGTTATTCCGGGTGCTATTAGCGGCATGATTGTACAAGTATCTCCAAAACAGCCCGCCAAGCCATAAAGCAGCATGAAGAAACTCATCTCCTACTTTATTAAATATCCCATTGGGGTTGATGTTATTCTCATTGGTTTCCTAATTTTTGGTTACCTGAGCTATAACGCCTTAAACACAACTTTCTTCCCTGTCGTAAAATCGCGCATCATTAGCATACAGGTTGTATTTCCTGGGGCTTCGCCCGAAGAGATAGAAGAAGGCATTATTTCCAAAATTGAAGAGAACCTAAAGGGTACTACTGGCGTAGAACGCTACACGAGCATTTGCGCAGAAAACTCTGGCAGTGTAACCGTTGAAGTGTTAAAAGGCTATGACCCAGATTTGGTTATTGAGGATGTAAAGAATGCCGTAAACCGCGTGCCCAGTTTTCCTGGTGGTATGGAGCCCATTGTGATTTATAAACGCGAAAACCTTACCAGCGCGATAAATTTTGCCATAAGTGGCGATGGCGTAGACTTAAAAACGCTCAAGAGCGTGGCCCGCGAGGTAGAGCGCGACCTCATCACGGTACCTGGCATTAGCAAGATAGAGCTGAGTGGTTTTCCGCAAGAAGAAATTGAAATAGCCATTAGCGAAGAAGCGCTGCGTGCTTACAACCTAACGTTTCAGCAAGTGGCTGCCGTGGTACGTAGTAGCAATATTGATATTACCGGCGGAACGGTAAAAGGTAAAACAGAAGAAATTATCATCCGCGCACGCGAAAAACAATATACAGCAGAAGCACTTGTAAACTTAGAAGTAAAAGCACTGCCAGACGGCCGGATTATACGGTTGAAAGATTTGGGAACGGTACGTGACCGTTGGAGTGATAACCCCAACCGTTCTGAGATGAATGGCCACCCCAGTGTGGAGATTAACGTGCAAAACACAGACCAAGAAGACCTGCTTAGCACCGCTGCATACATCCGCGATTACATAGACCGGTTCAATGCAGAGCATGATAACATGCAGGCAGATGTAATCCGCGATTTTAGCGTAACCCTAAACCAACGGAAAGACCTGCTCATTAACAACGGTATTGTTGGGGTGCTCTTGGTTCTGATATTATTAACCATGTTCCTCAACATACGCTTAGCGTTTTGGGTGGCTATTGGTATTCCTGTTTCGTTTGCCGGCATGTTTATTTTGGCCAATTTATTCGGCATTACCATTAATGTGATTAGCCTATTTGGGATGATTGTGGTTATTGGTATTCTGGTAGATGATGGTATCGTGATCTCCGAAAACATCTTCCACCGGTATGAAAAAGGCGAAAGCCTACTCATGGCGAGCCTAAATGGCACATTAGAAGTGCTGCCCGCGGTATTCTCGTCTGTTACCACAACCATAATTGCCTTTTCATCTTTTTACTTTTTAGATGGCCGCGCAGGCGATTTCTTTTCTGAGTTGGCATTTATAGTAATGACCACGTTAGCCATTTCTTTAATAGAAGGATTGTTGTTTTTGCCAGCTCACCTCGCCCACAGCAAACTAAAGCGTGTAGAGCATAAAAACGTTATTGAGCGCACCACAGATAAGATAATGAACACCATGCGCCATAAAATGTATGCGCCTAGCCTGCGGTTTTTCCTCAAGTATCGGTTTATTGCGCTTACGTTTTTTATAGGCTTTTTAGTGGTAACCATTGGTGCTTTTAAAGGCGGTACCATTCGTGCCCAATTCTTTCCATTTATAGAGCGCGACAACCTAGATGTAAGCCTTAGCATGCCCGCTGGTACGCGAGAACAAATCACAGATAAGTGGCTAGATCATATTGAAAATGCCGTTTTAGCGGTTAATGATGATTACCGTAAACAGCGCGAAGACAGCCTTGACGTGGTGATTGCCGTAGAAAAAAAGTTAGGGCCTACATCTTATCAAGGTACCATTAACGTGATTTTGCTTGATAGCGAAACGCGAGGCATCCCAAGTTTTGAAATTCAAGAAGCCATCCGCCAAAAAGTGGGGCCCATTTATGAAGCAGAGAATCTAAGCTTTGGGTCTGCACAAGCTTTTGGTAAACCCGTTTCTATATCGCTACTTAGCCGCAATGCCGAAGAGCTAAAAGCGGCAAAAAACGAACTTAAAGACGCCATGATGGCTTTTGCCACATTACGCGATGTTATAGACAATGACCGCGAAGGTGTGCGCGAAATAAATATTACACTGAAAGATAAGGCCCGCCTATTGGGCTTTACTGTGCAAGATGTTATGGCGCAAGTGCGCGGTGCTTTCTTTGGTTTTGAGGCCCAGCGCATACAGCGCGGCCGCGATGAAATTAAAGTTTGGGTACGGTTAAATGAAGAAGACCGCAGCTCTGTTTTTAATTTAGAAGAGCTGATGATTAATGGCCCAGATGGGGGAAGTTATCCACTGCGCGAAATTGCCAATTACAGCATACAGCGCGGGGTTATAAACATTAATCACCTTGATGGGCAACGTGAAACACGCGTTGAAGCCGACTTGAGCAACCCCAATGAAAGTGCCCCAGCCATTATAGAGGAGATAAAAGCGGAAGTGCTGCCGCCTATTTTAGAAAAATATCCCAGTGTGGTTCCCCTTTACGAAGGGCAAAACCGCGAGGCAATGAAAACACAACAATCAGCAGGGAAGGTGTTGAGCACGGTGCTGTTTTTAATCATCTTAATAATCACCTTTACCTTTAGGTCTTTGCTACAAACCATCATTATCATGCTGCTTATCCCGTTGAGTTTTGCAGGCGTGGCGTGGGGCCATTATTTTCACGGTATGCCTATGAGTATTCTTTCTTTTCTTGGTATGGTAGCATTAATCGGAATTATTGTAAACGATTCCTTGGTGCTGGTGAGCAAATTCAACGCCTTCATCAAAGAAGGTATGTCGTTTAACGATGCCATATACCAAGCGGGCATATCGCGCTTTAGAGCTATATTTTTAACCACCGTAACAACGGTTGCTGGTTTGGCACCCCTCATTTTTGAGCGTAGCTTCCAAGCGCAATTTTTAAAGCCAATGGCAGTAAGTATTGCCTATGGTATTAGCTATGCTACGTTTTTAACCTTAGTGGTACTGCCCGTACTTATGAGTTATGTGAATGATATTCGGGTGGGCTTACGGTGGCTATGGACAGGCCAAAAACCCTTAAAAGAAGATGTTGAACCTGCTAAAAAAGAATTGCATGACGAACGCGAAATGGCGTTGGAAAGCCGTAGCTCTTTGGCTGATTAGTGTTTCTGCCTATGCGCAGGCACAACAAACCTATACTTTAGAGCAGGCCCTGAGTTCTGCCTTAGAGCATAGTCACGGCATAGCCATTGCCCGTAACCAAGCCGCACAAGCAGCAAATGTGGCTCGCCCGGGTAATGCGGGATTGCTACCCACGCTTACACTAACTGGCAACGGTAATTACACCAATAACAACACCAATATAGAGTTTGCCACTGGCGATAGAATTGCCCAAAACGGAGCACAATCTATTGGGGCAAATGCAACTCTACAGCTCAATTATGTGCTTTTTAATGGTTTGGCAAATGTTAATACCCTGCGGCAGTTTCAATCTTTACAAGACATTGCAGATCTAAATATTAGGCTCACCATAGAAAACACCTTGCTTATGGTTACAGCAAGCTATTATGAGGTTGCCCGCCTGTCTGAATTAAAGCGTGTTACTGAAGAAGCCATCAATATATCTAAAGATCGATATAGCCGTGCACTATTACGTACAGAGCTTGGGAGCGGTAGCCGCCTAGACCTGCTAAATGCAGAGGTAAGCCTTAATGCAGATAGCGTTAATTATGTGAGAACACTAACCGAACTCAATAATGCCAAGCGCAATTTAATGGTGGCTGTTAGCCTTGAGCCTGGTATAGATTTTAAGGTGGATACGGCTCTGTTTTTTCAAAGCGGTTTGGTGTTAGACGATTTACGCAATCGTGCGCTAGCACAAAATAGCGCTTTGGCCATTGCGAGAACAAATGAAAAGGCTACCACCTTTGCGGCAAAAGCCGCCGAAGGCCGATATGTGCCGCAGCTCACCGTTGGTGGCTCTTACAATTATAACACCCAAAATAACGAAGCCAACTTTACCCGTAGCTTACAAATTGATGGGTTCGGTCTAACTGCTGGCCTCCGTTGGGATTTGTATACAGGGCAGCAACGACAAACTGCAGTACGTAACGCCAAGCTTGATCTTCTGAACAACCAAGAAGCGCTAGAAAATACCCGCAAGCAAATCCTGCGCGACCTTGAAAACGCATACAACACGTATATCAACGCGCTCTATGTTATGCAAAAGGAAGAGCGCAATGTGCGCACAAACAAATTAAACTTTGCGCGTACACAAGAGCTCTTTAACTTAGGTCAACGCAATGGCACCGAATTTAGAGAGGCCCAATTAAACCTCGTACAAAGTGAAAGCAACTACAGCAATGCGCGGTATCTCGCAAAAATTGCCGAAGTAGAATTAATCCGTATTGCAGGCATGCTTCTGGGCGAAAACGACAATAAATGAGTGCTACACTAAGTAAAAACCTAAAAGCCGATCTGCCCGCAAGTCTTGTGGTCTTTTTGGTTGCCTTACCGCTTTGTTTGGGCATTGCTATTGCCAGTGGCGCGCCACCGCTATCAGGTTTAATTGCTGGTATTATTGGCGGCATAGTTATAGGTGCGCTATCTGGTTCGCACATTAGCGTTAGTGGGCCGGCAGCGGGCTTAACGGTGATAGTGCTCAATGCCCAAGAAGAGCTAGGCTCTTTTGAATTGTTCTTAAGCGCAGTGGTTATTGCTGGTGTTTTGCAGTTTATTTTAGGCGTACTACGAGCGGGTATTATAGGCTATTATTTTCCCAACGCGGTAATTAAAGGTATGCTGGCCGCGATAGGTTTAATTCTTATTCTAAAACAAATTCCGCATGCTTTAGGATATGATGCCGACACCATGGGGGATGAGAGTTTTATTCAGCCAGACCAACACAATACCTTTACAGAAATTTGGTATGCAATTCGTTTTCATAGCGAAGGTGCTGTGCTCATTACCCTGCTGGCAATGGGTGTAATTATTCTTTTTGAACAGCCTTTTATTAAACGCATATCTTGGTTAAATGTGGTTCCTGGTGCACTTATAGCGGTACTTCTCGGTGTGTTGGTCAATCAATTTTATGGCTACGCCTTGCCAGATTGGCAACTTTCTGGAGATCACCTTGTAACCATTCCGGTTGCAACCAGCGGAAGTGAGCTGCTCGGCTTGCTACGCTTCCCCGATTTTAGTCTGCTCAACTCAAAGGTGCTGTGGGTAACAGCCGTTACACTTGCCATAGTAGGTAGCATAGAGACCTTACTTAGCATAGAAGCCGCAGATAAGCTAGATGACCAAAAGCGCATCACCCCTGCGAGTAGAGAACTGCGGGCACAAGGTATCGGTAATACGTTGTCTGGACTTATTGGTGGATTACCTATAACGGCCGTTATAGTGCGCAGTAGCGCAAATGTAGCAGCAGGCGCAAAAACAAAACTATCTGCCATTTTACACGGTGTTTTGCTCCTGGTATTAGCCATTACCATTCCGCGCCTGTTAAACCTCATTCCTTTAAGTTGCTTGGCGGCAGTGCTTTTTATAGTCGGCTATAAATTGGCAAAACCCTCTTTATTTAAAGACATGTATGCAAAAGGGTGGGATCAATTTCTGCCATTTGTTATTACAATATTGGCCATATTATTTACGGATTTACTAAAAGGCATTGGCATTGGTTTGGTGGTTGGGCTCGTTTTTGTGGTTAAAACCAACTTTCACGCAGCGGTACGTCTTACAGAACATGACGGCAACTACTTATTGCGCTTGCATAAAGATGTGTCTTTCTTAAACAAGGCCATCCTCATCCGTAAGCTTGCAAAAATCCCAGATGGCGCAAATGTGGTTATTGATGTACAGCGTTCTCAATTTATTGATGCCGACATCCGCGAAGCGCTGCAAAACTTTATAATAAGTGCAGAAACACGCGGTATATCACTTATTTTAGAGGGGTTTGAAAAAGCTAATCAAACCACAAACACAACAATACGATGAATCCATATCAAAAGCTACTGTTACAAAACAAGGCTTGGTCTGAAGAAATGCGTGAGAAAGACGATCATTTTTTTAGTCGACTTGCCAATCAGCAAAAGCCAAAATTTCTTTGGATCGGCTGCTCAGATAGCCGCGTTCCGGCCAATGAAATCACAGGGACAGACCCGGGTGAAATTTTTGTGCATCGCAATATTGCCAATATGGTAGTACATACAGACCTTAACATGCTAAGTGTTTTGCAATATGCTGTTGAGGTGCTACGTGTAGAACACGTTATTGTGTGTGGCCATTATGGTTGTGGTGGAGTTAAAGCCGCTATAGATCACCAAAACCTTGGGCTCATCAATAAGTGGTTGCGCAATATCAAAGAAGTTTATCGGCTTTACATGGATGAAATTGAAAGCATTGAAGACGAAGAAAAACGCGTAAACAGATTGGTTGAGCTTAATGTCATAGAACAATGTAATGATTTGATGAAAACATCAATCATACAAAAGGCATGGCGCTCTGGCCAACGCCCTATTATACATGGCTGGGTTTACGGGCTAAACAATGGCCTTGTTACTGAACTGGTTACCATAGAGCCTGATCTAGAAAACATTCACCCTATATTTAGATATGATGCAGACACGTTGTAAGCCAATCTACATCATCAAACAATCTTACATCTATAACCCGGCAGCAACTTGACCGGGTTTTTTTTGGTCTAAACCAAACATCCACCCTGTATAGAAACGCTCTTATATTCGTTTAAACCGCTTTGAAGTAAATGTCTTTGTTAATTTCTGCGGTTTCAACGTGGTTGGGTTGCTTACTTTTCTATAATGTAACTGATTTACATCTACTTTTACCGCCTAAATTAACCCTAACAATGCGCAACAGATATTTTGACCTAATCGACCAAACCTTTGTTTGGCCTCAAGAAGAATTTGAAGTTGTAGACAACAACTTGCTATGGCATGGCATAGATTTGATGGAAGTGATCAAGCAATATGGCACGCCTCTAAAGATCAATTACCTACCCAAGATTAGCGAGAACATTCAAAAGGCTAAACGCTGGTTTAATGTTGCAATGGCTAAGGTTAATTATAAAGGCGCGTATAATTATTGCTATTGTACCAAAAGCAGCCATTTTAGCTTTGTGTTGCAAGAAGCTTTAAAAAACGACATCCACTTAGAAACATCCTCTGCGTTTGATATCAACATTATCGAATCTCTTTTTGATGAAGGCTTAATCACCAAAGATCAATTTGTGGTTTGCAATGGTTTTAAGCGCCCACAGTATGTAGAGAATATCGCCCGCTTAATTAATAATGGCTTTCACAATGCCATTCCTGTTATTGACAACCGTGAAGAAATTGGTCAGCTTACCCAATTGCTTAAAAAGCCAACCAAAATAGGCATCCGCATTGCCGCAGAAGAAGAACCAAAATTTGAGTTTTATACTTCACGATTAGGCATTGGGTATAAAGATGTGGTTCCGTTTTATGAGAATCGCCTCAAAGACAATGAGATGCTAGAGCTTAAGATGCTTCACTTCTTTATTAATACAGGTATAAATGACACCGCGTACTATTGGAGTGAACTCCTAAAGTGCGTAAACGTGTATGTTGCTTTAAAAAAGGTTTGTCCATCATTAGACTCTCTTAATATTGGCGGTGGTTTCCCCATTAAAAACTCTTTGGGTTTTGATTTTGACTATGAATATATGGCCGAAGAAATCATTGCCCAAATCAAGAGCACCTGTGATTTACATGGCGTACCAGAGCCGCACATTTTTACAGAGTTTGGCAGCTTTACGGTTGGCGAAAGTGGTGCTACACTATACAGTATTATGGGTCAGAAAAAGCAAAATGACCGCGAAACATGGAACATGATTGATGGCAGCTTCATGACCACCCTGCCAGATGCGTGGGCCATTAACAAGCGCTTTATTTTACTTGCCATAAACAATTGGCAAGAGTCTTATGAGCGCGTTTTGCTGGGCGGGTTAACCTGCGATAGTGACGATTATTATAACTCTGAACAGCATGTTAACGCCATTTTTCTGCCCAAGGTAAACAAACAAGAGCCGCAATACATCGGGTTTTTTAATACCGGGGCATACCAAGAATCGCTTTCTGGTTATGGCGGCATTCAGCATTGTTTAATACCACAGCCAAAGCATGTGGTTATTGAGCTTGATGAAAATGGCGATATCAGAACACGCCTTTTTGCTAAAGAGCAGAGCTATAAGAGCATGATGAAAATTTTAGGCTACTAACGCAATAATTTTCATCTAACGATAAATTGTTAACAATGGCAATGTATACTTGCCTCAAAATTACGAACCCCCATGAGTAGAGGTCCTATTTCAACGTTTATTGAACACCATTATAGGCATTTTAACGCGGCTGCCTTAGTAGATGCCGCAAAAGGTTATGAAGCACACCTTGCCAAAGGCGGCAAAATGATGATTACGCTGGCCGGAGCTATGAGTACAGCAGAATTGGGCTTAAGCTTGGCAGAAATGATTCGGCAAGACAAAGTGAGCATCATTTCTTGTACTGGTGCCAACTTAGAAGAAGACCTCATGAATTTAGTGGCGCATACACACTACAAGCGTGTGCCTCATTACCGCGACTTAACGCCCGTAGAAGAGCGCGAACTTTTAGACCAAGGCTTAAACCGTGTAACCGATACCTGCATCCCCGAAGAAGAAGCATTTCGCAGATTGCAAAAACACATTTTTAAGCGCTGGCATGATGCACAGAATAGCGGAGAGCGTTACTTTCCACATGAATATATGTACCAAATGCTGCTTGGGGGCGAGCTACAGCAGTATTATGAAATAGACCCAAAAGATAGCTGGATGATTGCCGCTGCTGAAAAAAATCTGCCCATTGTAGTTCCCGGTTGGGAAGACAGCACTATGGGCAACATTTTTGCCAGTTATTGTATTAAAGGTGAGCTTAACCCATCTACGGTAAAATCAGGTATTGAATACATGACGTATTTAGCTGACTGGTACGTGAAAAACAGCGCCAACGCAGGCGTTGGTTTCTTTCAAATTGGTGGTGGTATAGCCGGAGATTTCCCAATTTGTGTGGTGCCTATGCTGTATCAAGACATGGAAATGGAAGACATTCCTTTTTGGAGCTACTTCTGCCAAATTAGCGATAGCACAACAAGTTACGGCTCTTATTCTGGTGCTGTACCTAATGAAAAAATCACTTGGGGAAAACTAGATATTGACACCCCAAAATTTATTGTTGAGAGTGATGCAACCATCGTTGCTCCTTTAATATTTTCGTGGTTGTTAAAGTGGTAACCTAATAGTCATGACAAAAAAGCCAGATAACAAAAAACGTGTTATTGTAGATTACAAAAACATCACGCAAGACCTCTTGCTCTTGCTTACAGAAACATATCCTGAAGGATATGAAGACGACACCATTACCTTTACAAATGCAAAAGGTGAACGCGTTGAGGCCGTACAGCTAGAAACAGAAGACACTAAATACCTCGTTAAAATAAGCGCTCAGCTCAACAAAAAAGTTGAAGTGTTTATTGATGAACAGGATGATGATGTGGATACTGGCGATGATCTTGGCGAAGACAATATTCCTGATGCTGAAAACGTTGCCAATGTTGAAGACGACTAATCGTTTTGATTAAGAAAAAAACGGCATTTTTTATTTTATGCGCGCTCCTAACGGGTGTGGCTTTGCGTGCGCAATATGCACCACGGCAGGGCGAATGGCTCCACTTTTCTTACAGTTACCTCAATATGCGCAATGCACCAGAACCTTTGCGCGAAAACTGGAAGAGCAACACTTGGCAGCTTCAGTTCATGAACGAATTTTATTTTGGCACCAAAAGTCATTTTAGTCTCGGGTATGGATTGGGCGTTTCTACCTTTAATTACCACAACAACTTGCGTATAACCACAGCGCCAAGTGGTAATATCAGCTATGCTTGGCTCGCTGCAGACAGTACTTACGAGCGTAATCGGCTCTCAGCATCGTATGTAGATATCCCTGTAGAAATTCGCTTTAGAAGTAATACCAATAAATATGGTAGATACTTTAGGTTTTATCTTGGTGGCTTAGTTGGCTATAGGTTTTCTTCTAACAGTCATTTTAAAAATGGTGATTATAGCATAACGCACCACAGAATAAGAGACCTTGCTAACTGGCATTATGCTATTTATATGCGTACTGGTTTCTGGATCTTCAATCTATTTGCCAGCTATAACATCAACCCAACATTTAAAACCACTCCTCAAGATTGGGAAATGCTTAATACCATACATAGCCTGCAATTGGGCGTTAGCGTTTCGCTTTAATCTGATTTTTAAAAGTTTTCGCTTTTTCATTCTGCCATGTGGTAAAAACATCCGCTGTACAGCGACAAAAAGAACACGCACAAAGCAATTTAACGATGAGGTTTTTCTTTGCTCCACGTGTGTACAATGTTACTAGCCGCGCCCAATACCGTTCATTTTCTTTTTATCATTGCAAAGCGGTAGACTAACGTATCGTTTCAGGTATAAAGCACACGTGTTTTGTGTTTTTTCAAAGCGGATTTTGAAAACTGATTGCTACAATCTTTTTTCTTTTCTCGCAAGAATAGAATGAGATCCATACCATTTAGTCTGTTGTAAACCAATTGTTTAAAAACCAACTAATCAAACCCAATCTTTAATAATCCAAAAAATGAGCAACGATAAAGACGCAAAATTAAAAGCCTTACAGCTTACCATGGATCGTATGGATAAAACATACGGCAAAGGCGCTGTAATGCGTATGGGCGATGCAGCCGTAGAAGAAGTAGAAACGATTTCTTCAGGGTCATTGGGGCTAGACCTCGCGCTCGGCATAGGTGGCTACCCCAAGGGGCGTATTGTAGAAATTTACGGCCCAGAAGCCTCAGGTAAAACAACACTAACCTTACATGCCATAGCAGAAGCGCAGAAAAAAGGTGGTATTGCCGCATTTATTGATGCAGAACACGCCTTTGACCGCATCTATGCAGAAAAACTTGGTGTTAATACTGAAGAGCTCATCATTTCACAACCAGACAATGGCGAGCAAGCGCTTGAAATTGCAGATAACCTGATCCGTTCTGGTGCTATAGACATTATTATTATAGACTCTGTGGCCGCACTTACACCCAAAAGTGAAATTGAAGGTGAGATGGGTGATAGCAAAATGGGCCTACAAGCCCGCCTCATGAGCCAGGCCCTGCGCAAGCTAACAGGAACCATTAGTAAAACACATTGTGTTTGCGTATTTATCAATCAGCTGCGCGAAAAAATAGGTGTTATGTTTGGCAATCCCGAAACCACAACTGGTGGAAACGCCTTGAAATTTTACTCTAGCGTACGCCTTGATATTAGAAGAAGCTCACAAATTAAAAATGGCGATCAAGTAGAGGGTAACCGTGTGCGTGTTAAAGTGGTTAAAAACAAAGTGGCCCCGCCTTTTCGTCAGGCAGAATTTGACATTATGTATGGCGAGGGAATTAGCAAGGTGGGTGAGCTAATTGACCTTGGTGTTGATCAAGGTGTTGTGCAAAAAAGTGGTAGCTGGTTTAGCTATGGCGACACAAAACTTGGTCAGGGACGTGATGCTGTAAAACAGCTTTTACGCGACAACCCAGAGTTAGCCGATGAGATTGAAGTGAAAATCAAAGAAAAAATCAGTGCGGCCTAAGCACCTTTTATAATAGATATTAATCAGGGCTCGTAACATCGAGCCCTTTTTCATGCAACCAAATCAACTTGATAACGTTCTTAGAGCATAAACCTGATAATGTACTTTTGCCCACATGCAAAAACGAATCGCTCAACTGCTATTAATCATTACCCTAGCTAGCTGTACGTCTAAACCACAGCAAGCACAAACGGAAGAAATTCATACTGACAAAAAACAAACTGGGTCAACTTTTGTGGGGCCAGATTCTTTAAACGCTTGGATTGTTGATCATCCAACAGATGCAAACGCTTTGGTGGCTCGCGCACGTGTTTATATAGATCGTAAAAATTTAAAGTACGCTTATGCAGATGCCCAAGCGGCTATGAATATAGACTCTCTAAGCCCCGAGGTACTTTTGGTGTGGGGAGATGTGAACTTTTTAACCAACAAAACGCGCAATAGCAAAAACGCTTGGGAAAAGTGTATTAGGCTTGATAAAAAAAGCATTCCGTGTAGATTAAAGCTGGCCGAACTCTACAACATTGTTCAAGAATACGGCAAAAGCATGCAGTTGGTAAATGAAGTGTTAGAGCTTGACCCAAACGACCCAGTTGCCTATTTTATTAAAGGCATTAACCTGCGGGATGCTAATGGCGACACAAATACTGCGTTTCAGTATATCCAAAAAGCGATAGATCTAGACAACAACTATGTAACGGCCATAGATATGATGGGGGTTTTACTTTCTGCCAAAAAAGACCCGCTGGCCTTGGCTTACTTTGATCGCATACTTGCCTTAAAACCTAATGATCATACCACGTATTACAATATTGGAATGTTTCACCTAAAGGTACAAGATTGGAATGCAGCCATACAGGCTTTTACAACCTGTACGCAGATCAACCCACAAGATTTTGAAAGTCTATTTAACCTCGGGTATATTCACTTACAATTACGCAGATATGACCTCGCCAGAAACTATTTTAGCGAATCTCTGGCTGTACAACCCGTAAATCATCGCGCCATGTATGGCCGTGCTTACGCGTATGAAATGCTGGGTGATCTTAACAATGCTGATAAAGACTATCGCGAAGCATTAACGTATAATCCGCAACATGAAGCCAGTAAAATTGGTCTAAAACGGGTGCAAGAGCTAAGAGGCCGGCCTTAACGTTTCGCTAAAAATTGGTTCACACATTTACGTGCGCTATTAAAACGCGCAACCCCCATACCCCCAACCGTGCAATATTTAGCTTGTAATGATTCTAACATCCAAGCATTCCAGCTAAAAAGCTCTGTACGCCTTGTAGAGTCTTCGCGCAAACCATCTGGTTGCCAGTCAATGTCAGGTTTGCACAATAGGTACAAATGTGGTTTTTGTTCTTTCAAAAGCTTCTCAATATCTGGTAGTGGCCGATCAAACTTATCCAAACTCCAGATGTGTAGCGTTACTAAATCGGTATCGCAAAAAAGTAGTCTTGGTTTTTCTTTGAGCGCCTCTTGCACCCGTATAACCTGTCCGGCTGCTATCGCTTCTAAGTCTTCCCAATCATAACCGTCTTTAGTGCTTTCTTCTAAATAAGTTCGCGCGTATTCTGGCACGTAGGGTGCATCAAAATGTTCAGCCAATTGCTTGGTAAGCGTGCTTTTGCCCGTGCTTTCAGGCCCAATAATGACAACTTTAACGGTATCCATCTAGATTAACCTCTTGGGTAACATCTCCTTTTAAAACTTTAATCACAAAACTGGCTTGCGTTGTAGCGTTAAATGTAGCGAACATTTCACTTTTTAAAGCAGCAAAAACAGCATCGTATTCGCCAATAATCATGGTGCTTAAATGCGTGGTTTTTACATACAAACCTTCAAAGGCATATAAGCCTTTAATAAAAGCATCAACAACTTGGATGTAGTCTTCAGAAAGAGGATATAGACTTATTTCTACAGAAATCTTCATGTGTTATAGTGTAAACTAAAATATTTTGGCCGGTTTGTTTATCCACATCATGCCGTAAAAAATGCATGCCAATTTTTTCTAGTACGCGAATACTCGCAAAATGAACGGGTAAAACCTGACCAATAATTTTTTTCAATCCTAACTTTTCAAAACCATAATTAAGGCTTGCCAATCCTGCTTCTGTGGCATAACCTTGGTTCCAGTAGTTTTTAAAAAGGCGATAGCCCAAATCAATCTCACCATTGGCTTGCAACTTTAGGCCGCACCAACCAATCACAGCGCCATCATCTTTGCCCACAGCCGCCCAGCGACCCATGTTGTTTTTTCTGAAATCCTGATAATTAGCCAGAAATTCTCCAGCCTCCGCGATGCTATTCCAACTGACACCCCCCGTGTATTGCATCACTTCGGGATCGCTATTGAGGCGATATATAACATCAGCATCATTTACGGTAGTTTCTCGAAAACGCAATCTAGGAGATTCAAAAAGATAGATATTGTTCAAAATTGCTTGAGTGCTGTGGCAATTTCTTCAATAATGAGCGGATGCTTTTCTGTGGCGTTGCCAACTACAATTACATCGGCACCGGCTTCGGCACGTTCTATTGCTGCGTCAACATCACGAATGCCGCCTCCAACAATTAAGGGCACGGTGGTTGCCGCGCTAACGGCTTTTATCATTTCGGGCGAAATAGCATTTTGCGCGCCACTACCGGCATCCATATACAGGTGCTGCAGGCCCAGCATTTCTCCGGCCATAGCGGTACAAACGGCAATATCCGGCTTATCTGCCGGTAAAGGCAGTGTGCCGCTTATGTAGCTTACTGTGGTTGGTCTGCCACCATCAATAAGCATGTAACCTGTACTTAAGACCTCCAGATTAGTCTGCCTGATCATGGGTGCGGCCAGTACGTGCTGACCAATGAGTAAATCGGGGTTGCGACCAGAAATAAGGCTTAAAAAGAGAATGGCATCTGCCGCAGGCGATATTTGCTGTGCACTACCCGGAAACAAAATGATCTTGGCCGATGATCGCGCTTTGATGTAGGCAATACGCTCATCCAGTTCAAACCGTGTAAGCAGGCTACCGCCAAAAAAGATCAATTCAACACCGGCCTTTTCAAGGCTTTGCAGTTGCTGATCCAGCAAGGCATTATGCGCCTTATCTGGGTCTATAAGCACAGCAAGTTGCTTTTTGCCTTGAGCTTTGGTTTGCTTGAGTTTGGTATGTACGGCATTTACGTTCATGGGTGGATGCAAACGTACGGACTGTATTCGAGATTTACGATTTTGGATTTGCTAATATCGAATTACAGATACCTGAGTACTAGTTACTACAATTAATTTTGTGAATGATCAATGAGGCAACCTTCAATATATTTAGCGTTTATGAGTAGTAAGGTGTAATACTTCAAAGTGAATTAACCATAGTAATACCATCAATGTGCTAAAAGCTTCCAATATTCAAATGGATTATCATTAGGTTTTTTGTAACAAACTCATTAATGAGCCTTCTGTACCAGGTATAGAAGGCCATTAACCATTCTATGAAAGCTCTATTTCTTACCTTTCTTTTGAACGCAGCGCTTTATAGCGCTGCGCTATCCCAGACTTTGGATACAATAATCAAACTCAGTCAATACTCTTTTTCAACTCAAGGGATAGCAATTAACAAAGGAATATTACTAGACTATCATTTCGGCAGCAACTTTAATATCCAAGGATCCGATAAATCTTATGTTTTTAGGCTTAATGACAATTTAGAAATACAGGATAGTCTTTGCGTTTCTTGCCTATCACAAAGTGGTAAACGAGGATATCTTACCATACCCATTGCCAGGGATGATTCTAACAACGTTTTTGTCTCGCTCTGGAAAGCAAATGCAGATTCGTTTTCTACAGATGTAATTGTTCTCGATTCTAATCTGGTATTGAAGGACCGATTCAAAGTAGACGTTCCTTTTAATACGAAAGCTTCTCAGTTCGAATTCCGCCATTTCTATGTAACTGATTCGATGCTCTATTTTGCGGGATGGGTAAGAGACTCCTCGAAAAGCACCTCTGATGCCATAATCTTATCAACCACAAAGCAAGGGTCGTTTGTTGACTATCATATAGTTTACTCCGATTCCTTAAAAAACGGCCCTCTATGGATAGAGTATAATTCAATAGTGGTAATAGATTCGATAATTTTAGTAACCCTAAATTTTACGTGGAGTGAATATTTGGTTTTGTATGATTTAGCCTTAAATAAATTAGATGTTAAAGACTTTCAAAATGCGAATGTCAATTTTGGCGTTAACAGGAATCAACATCTGGTTAAAAATATTCTCAAAACACCTAAACTACAAGCCGTATCTACCATAGCCAATTTTAATAGAACTCCCGGGATAGGTGAAGACTACTTTTATAAGAATCTTTCGCTTTTAAACCTAGATAGTACTTATTCAATAGTCGGTAGAGATACGTTTAGCTACAAAGGCTGGAAGTATGATACCTTAACCAACTTTCTTGAAATTCCGCAGTATGGCACAGCTTCCTACGGCTTTTCCTCAGAAGATACAATTGTTACAATGGCAACAGAGGAGCTTACATCCGTAAATTGGCCATTGTTTCAATTGAATAAGTACGCCTCTACAACACATATTGGATGTTATTCTTCAAGCCAAGACCTTGTCTTATGGAATAAAGTTTATAAAACAAATGCTGCCCATATTGCTGAAGAAGTGGTCGCATTACCTAATAATCGCTGGCTGTTAGTTTTTAATGAATATGATTGGTATACCTACGGCCCGAATAGTTTGGGAGTGCGCTTAATTATAATAGACGGCAACGGCAACCCAATTGGTACTACCGAGGATGAAGAAGCCGCCTTAAAACAAGAACCCGTTGTCTATCCAAATCCGGCTCAAGATTACCTTACAATTGGCAACCTGCATTGGCCGGGCAACACGTATACCTTTCAACTCACAGATTTAAGCGGCCGTATTGTGCAAAGCGGAGATTTACCCATTAATGCAACCATTAGTTTACCTGAACACTTAAACGGCATATACCTGCTTACCATTACTAACCAAACGGGTTTTGGCTGGGCCAGAAAGGTGGTTATTAAATAACCAACCTCACCTTTAGCCCAATCTTCATTATTTGGGGGAAATTCGCGCATCTTTTTAAATGTTAGCTTTTCGTTTTGGTCTACTACGCAATCGTCCACGCAAAAACAAGATGATAACCTTCTACCAATTGGTAATGCACCTGGCAGGGTATTATGCTGCCATATTTGAGTATTTGCGCTGTTGTTTCGCCAATGGGTTTTGCCGGAAAAGGATCTACACGCAGTTCGTGACTAAAATCTACCTCACCAAACTTCCATATCTTAAAAAGGGCTTCTTTGGCACCCCAATATACATGCAGATCTTCCAGCGCACGCTCCGGCCGTACTTGCAATTTTTCATCCGGGTGCAAAAATTTGTCGGCTATTTTAAAGAGTTGCTCGCGTTGCAATTCAACATCAATCCCAACAATATAATCCTGGCTCAAAATGGCCGCCCCTACATTGTGTGCATGGGTTAGGCTTACATATTTGCCGCTATTATCCATCCAAGGCACGCGGCCTTCATAAATGAGGCGATATTCAGGGTCAAGCTGTTTTAACGCCAACCTGCTGGCAATAAATTCTTTCTTCTTTTGCGGGTGGTTTATCGCGCGTAGCCGCACTTGGTCTCGCGGTGAAAGTTTTCTGCGCTCTGTTTCAATATCGCCAACAAGAGAAACTGGGTAAATACACACTTCAACTCCGGCAATCGGGTTTAAGCGCACCAATCTTTGGGGATGAAATTGTCTGACTATGAAAACCTCTTTGCCGTTCACGCGTTTGTTTGTTGGTCGCGTAGCTAAAACTTACTTTTGCCGCGCTTTTACAAAATTATAATTGAAAGAAAATGAGCGAAGTAGCTTCAAAATTTATTCCCTACAAAGTTAAAGACATTAGCCTTGCTGAGTGGGGCCGCAGAGAAATTACCCTTGCTGAGGCCGAAATGCCTGGTCTTATGGCCTTGCGTGAGGAATTTGGTGCAAGTAAGCCTCTTGCTGGTGCACGCATTGCAGGTTGCCTACACATGACCATTCAAACCGCTGTGCTTATTGAGACCCTTGTTGAACTGGGCGCAGACGTAACTTGGAGTTCTTGCAACATCTTCTCTACGCAAGATCATGCTGCCGCTGCTATTGCTGCTGCGGGTATTCCAGTTTACGCTTGGAAAGGTATGACAGAAGAAGAGTTTGACTGGTGTATTGAACAAACACTATTCTTTGGCGAAGAGCGCAAGCCTTTAAACATGATTTTAGATGATGGTGGCGACCTTACCAATATGGTATTTGACCGCTACCCTGAATTAACCAAAGACATTCGCGGTCTTAGCGAAGAAACCACAACTGGTGTGCACCGCCTGTACGAGCGCCAATTGAATGGTACGCTAGTGATGCCTGCTATAAACGTGAATGATTCTGTTACCAAGAGCAAATTCGACAATAAATACGGGTGTAAAGAAAGTGCTGTAGATGCCATCCGTAGAGCTACTGACGTGATGATTGCTGGTAAAGTTGCCGTTGTTGCTGGTTATGGCGATGTTGGTAAAGGTACCGCTGCTAGCCTTGCTGGTGCGGGTGCGCGTGTAATTGTTACCGAGATAGACCCAATCTGTGCGCTACAAGCTGCAATGGATGGTTTTGAGGTAAAAAAGATGAGCAACGCCGTTCCACGTGCGGATATCGTTGTTACTGCAACAGGTAATAAAGACATTATCACTGGTGAGCACTTTAAATTGATGCGTGATAAAACCATCGTTTGTAACATTGGCCACTTTGACAATGAAATTGACATGGCTTGGTTAAACAAGAATTACGGTTCTACCAAGATTACCGTTAAGCCTCAGGTTGATATTTACAACATAGATGGCAACGATATCATCGTATTGGCAGAAGGCCGTTTGGTTAACTTGGGCTGCGCCACAGGCCACCCTAGCTTTGTAATGAGTAACTCGTTTACTAACCAAACTTTGGCACAGATTGAGCTATGGGAAAACCATAAATCATATAAAAACGAGGTATATACCCTGCCAAAACATTTGGATGAAAAAGTTGCGCGCTTACACCTTGCCAAAATTGGCGTAGAGTTAGAAGAACTCTCTAAAGATCAGGCAACATATATCGGTGTAGATGTTCAAGGACCTTTCAAGCCAGAATATTACAGATATTAAAAAATCTGCATATCAAAGAAAGCCCAAATGCGCACCTGCATTTGGGTTTTTTTATGGCGTACATTCTCGTGTTGGGCAGTATAATTGGGCCATTACGCACCCATTAAAATTGCCTATCAATAAAGAGTATTAATGGCTTTGTAATACCTGACTTTGCTTTTCATACCTTGCACCTGTTTTTGAGTGCCACTGTGGTACAATGCGATTAGTGACCTAACTACTCAACTTGCCCTTCAGCGCTACTCGCAATTTTCTTTAATTCATTTTTTATTATGAACATTTTTGTTGCAAAGCTTTCGTACAATACAAGCGAAAGTAAAGTTTTAAGCGCTTTTGAAGCGTATGGCGAGGTTAGCTCTGCCAAGATTATTCTGGACCGTGAAACGGGACGTTCTAAAGGTTTTGCCTTTGTTGAAATGCCTAACGATGATGAGGCAAGACAAGCAATTGCAGAATTGAACGACACTGAAATGGACGGTAGAACTATTGTTGTGAAAGAATCTGAACCACGTGAATCACGCGGTGGTGGAGGTAATAACCGCAGAAGCGGTGGCGGTGGCTTTAGCCGTAACCGTTACTAAGTAAGAAAACAACAACTCAAAAAACCCCCGCTACTTTACGTAGCGGGGGTTTTTCTTTTTATTTTCTATCAACCGTTAAGCCTCTTCTAAATAAGCCTCAATCGGGTTGCATGTACAGATCAAGTTACGATCACCGTAAGCGTCATCTACGCGCCTAACCGTGGGCCAAAATTTATTCTCTTGAACATACGGAAGTGGAAAAGCAGCCTTCTGTCGGCCATAAGGCAAATTCCACGCATCAGCAGTTATCATATGTTGGGTATGTGGGGCATTGTGCAACACATTGTTTAAAGGGTCTGCCTGGCCATTTTCGATTTCAGCTATTTCATTTCTAATGCTCAACATGGCCTCACAGAACCGATCCAACTCATCTTTGCCCTCGCTCTCAGTAGGCTCAACCATAACTGTTCCCGCTACCGGAAATGAAACAGTAGGTGCATGATAGCCATAATCCATCAACCGTTTAGCGATATCAACAACTTCAACGCCTGCTTTTTTAAACGGCCTGCAATCTAAAATCATTTCATGTGCACAACGGCCAGACTCTCCGGTGTACAACACCTCAAATGAACCATGAAGACGCTCTTTAATATAGTTTGCGTTGAGAATGGCATACTTTGTTGCATCTGTAACACCCTCAGAACCTAACATTTTAATGTATCCGTAAGAGATTAGCAAAATCAACGCACTGCCCCAAGGCGCAGCAGATATGGCTGTTATTGCTTGTGCGCCTCCTGTTTTAATATGCACATTGCTCGGCAAAAACGGTGCTAAATGCTTTTTAACACATATTGGCCCCATACCTGGCCCGCCGCCACCATGTGGTATGGCAAAGGTTTTATGAAGATTTAAATGACAAACATCCGCGCCAATGCTACCTGGGCTTGTAAGCCCAACTTGTGCGTTCATGTTTGCACCATCCATATAAACCTGGCCACCGTGTTGGTGAATGATCTCAGTGATATCTTTTACAGCACTTTCAAAAACGCCATGTGTGCTTGGGTAAGTAATCATAAGCGCAGCAAGGTTGGCACTATGAAGCTCAGCCTTAGCACGCAAATCATCTACATCTATATTGCCGTAGTTATCTGTACCCACAACAACCACCTTCATGCCTGCCATAACCGCACTGGCTGGGTTTGTACCATGTGCACTTTGTGGTATAATGGCAACATTACGATGTGCATCGCCCCGAGATTCATGATATGCTCTAATAACCATCAGGCCGGCATACTCGCCTTGGGCGCCGCTGTTAGGTTGCAAGCTTGTGGCATCAAAGCCGGTTATTTCGGCAAGATCTTTTTCCAGCTCCTTGATAATATACTGGTACCCTTCTGCCTGATTTACAGGTACAAAAGGGTGAATGTTTGCAAAACTTGGCCACGATAACGGAATCATTTCGCTAGCTGCATTTAATTTCATGGTACAAGAACCCAATGAAATCATACTGTGATTTAAGGCTAAATCTTTGCGCTCTAGCTTCTTGAGGTAACGCATCATTTCTGTTTCTGAATGATATTTGTGAAAAACTTCATTTTCTAAAATATCATCAACTCTAAGCATGCCCTCTGGTATTGAGGTGTTGTTTAATATGGCCTCCAAAGCCTTTGCTTCAACACCTTTGGCCGCTGCAAATAGTGCCACAAGCTGGTTCAAGTCTGCCAGCGTAGTGGTTTCGTTAATACTGATTCCAACGGTGCCCGCAGGGGTGTATCTCAAGTTTATTTCACGCTTTAGCGCGTTTTCATTAAGCACCTCTATTGGCACTCCACCTAAATCAATTTCTAACGTATCAAAATACGTGTCGTTAAGTTGCTTGTAGCCTAAAGACTGTAATGCCTCCGCCAAAGTAACCGCCTTTCTGTGTATGCCGCGTGCAATTTGGCGCAAGCCGTCTGGGCCGTGATATACGGCATAACTACCCGCCATAACCGAAAGCAGCACTTGTGCCGTACAAATATTAGATGTGGCCTTGTCTCTTTTAATGTGCTGTTCGCGCGTTTGTAATGCCATGCGCAAGGCCTCGTTACCATCTCTATCAACCGTTTTACCGATAATTCGTCCGGGTATGTGGCGCTTGTAAGCTTCTCTTGTTGCAAAAAATGCTGCATGCGGGCCGCCATAACCCAACGGTATACCAAAGCGTTGGGTAGAGCCAACTACAGCATCCGCGCCCCATTTACCGGGTGGCGTTAACATAACCAAGCTCATGATATCTGCTGCCACAGCAACTTTTAAATCGGCCGCATGGGCCTTTTCTACAAAGCTAGCGTAGGTGTTAATTTTTCCATTTGCGGTTGGATACTGTAAAATACAACCAAAGAAATCGTCAGAAAAAGAGAAGTTTTCATGGTTGCCTACAACCAATTCTATACCGATTGGCGTGGCACGTGTTGTCAACAAATCAATACTTTGGGGCAAACAGTCTTCAGAAACAAAAAACTTATTTGCATTACGCTTTTGCTGGTCGCGACTGCGTAGCGCGTAAAACATGCTCATAGCTTCCGCAGCTGCTGTTGCTTCATCCAACAAGCTCGCGTTGGCGATTTCCATACCAGTAAGCTCAACCACCATGGTTTGGAAGTTCAGCAAAGCCTCTAAACGGCCTTGGGCTATTTCTGCCTGATAAGGAGTGTATGCCGTATACCAGCCTGGATTCTCTAAAATGTTGCGTTGTATTACGCTAGGCATTATGGTTGGGTGATACCCTAAACCTATATAGGTTTTGTAAACCTTGTTTTTGCGGGCAAGTTGCTGCACGTGCACCAAAAATTCGTGCTCTGTTAGTGGGGCACTTAACGTTAATGGCTTGTCAAGTCTAATCCGATCAGGGACCGTTTGTTGGATTAGCTCCTCCATAGAACTAACGCCTATTGTAGACAACATTTCGGCTACTTCTTTAGCTCTTGGGCCTATGTGACGAGAGGCGAACGAATTTATATTCATGGTGCAATTTCTCTAAAATTGAGGGCGCAAAAATAGAACAAAAGGCAAGGCAATTGTGCGATTAAAATCTACGTTTTTGCTATGCCGTTGTACCTTTAACCCTTTGTTATGAAGAAGGTTTTCATCCCCATAAAAAATAGCATTGAGACGCTGGTTTATGCCAATATTTGGGTGGCGCTGGCGGTGGTTTCTTTATGCGGATTAACCTTTTTGCATCTTGGTAAAGTAGATTATGCTTTGTTGTGGTTTGTATTCTTTGCCACATTGCTCATGTATGCCTATGCCCGGTGGTTTGAAGAGCCAACCAATGCACTACAAACGCGCAGTAAAATTTCGGTTTGGCAAAAAAATAACCACCGGCTTTATTTGCTCTCTGGCCTGTTTGGCTTGTTCGGCTCTATGTGGTTTGCGTTAAAACTTACGCCCGGCACTTGGGCGTGGCTTTCAATTTGTATTGCCATTTCAGCTTTTTACCCTTTACAAATACGCGCAAAGGGGCGTGTGGCATTGCGGAATGTAGCAGGCCTTAAGTTGTTTTTAATCAGCTTTGTGTGGGCGCTTGTTTCTACCATTCTACCGGCTACACAGGTGCATGAAGGGCTAAATACCACGGTATGGCTACTTTTTTTCCAACGTTTCTTTTTCATTGTTGCAATCACAATCCCCTTTGATATTCGCGACCTGCGCGTAGATAGCCCGGCCATACATACGCTGCCATTTGTGCTGGGCGCGGCCAAATCTCGATTTATTGCACTGGGCTGTCTTTTGTTTGCCACAGTTTCGGGCATTTGGTATTATTCTATTGATATTTATACCCTTAGCGAGGTTTATGGGCAGATATTCGCTTTTGTAATTGCAGGTATATGCATCTATAATAGTTCGCCAAAAAAATCAGATTTATATTTTTCCTTTGGTGTTGAAAGCACCTCTATAATCCTATTTTTTGCCGTGCTCATTTTCAACTACTTTTGGCCTTAAACCCTAATGCATGCAGTTTCAGTACACGCGAGATTTTGCGCTTGAACAAGACCGCCTTGACCCACTTAAAAGCTTTCGCCAACACTTTTATATTCCTGAAATAAACGGGGAGGAAGCTGTATATCTTACAGGCAACAGTTTGGGTCTACAACCGAAAAATGCAGAATCATATATCCAGCAAGAGCTCGCTGATTGGCGCGTACTGGGGGTAGAAGGTCATTTTCACGCCAAACGCCCTTGGATGCCTTATCACGAATTTTTTAGCTCTAGCCTAAGTAATTTGGTTGGTGCAAAACCAAGTGAGGTGGTGGCAATGGGCACGCTAACCAACAACTTACACCTGTTAATGGTAAGTTTTTATCGCCCACAGGGCAAGAGAATAAAAATTCTCTGTGAAGCAAAAGCCTTTCCCAGCGACCAATATGCACTTGCAAGCCAGGCCAGGTTTCATGGTTTTGACCCAAAAGAGGTGATTGTTGAAGTGGCGCCCAGAACCGGAGAACACACGCTGCGCACAGAAGATCTTTTAGAACGTATAAATGCGTTAGGTGATGAGCTTGCTTTAGTGATGATTGGAGGGGTAAACTATTATACAGGCCAAGTGCATGATATGAAGACCGTTACCGCTGCAGCACAGAAACAAGGCGCATTTGTGGGGTGGGATCTTGCACATGGCATTGGCAACATAGAACTTAACTTGCACGATTGGGGGGCTGATTTTGCCGCGTGGTGCAGCTACAAATATTTAAACAGTGGCCCCGGTAGTGTGGCTGGTATTTTTGTACACGAGCGCCACCATGGCAAGCGCGATATTCCGCGGTTTGAGGGCTGGTGGGGCCATGATAAAGCTAGCCGTTTTAGCATGCCTGATGCCTTTGTGCCAATGCCCACCGCAGAGGCTTGGCAGCTGAGCAACGCTCCTGTTTTTGCAATGGCTCCGCATAGAGCCAGTTTAGACATCTTTGATAAAACCACCTTTACCCAGCGTAGAGAAAAGGCCATAAAACTCAGTGGCTACTTAGAATTTGTGCTTGACGAGATTGCTTCAAAAAATAACGCACACTTCGAAATTATTACCCCGCGAGACTGGGCGCAGCGCGGCAGCCAGCTTTCTGTATTCTTGCACGGGCATGGCCGAGATTTGTTTGACAAACTCACAGCAGCCGGGGTGCTTGCAGACTGGCGCGAACCTAACGTTATTAGAATGGCGCCTGTGCCCTTATATAATAGTTTTGAGGATATCTGGCGTTTTGCCCAAAAACTAGAAGCCGCATTATGATCTGGCAGATATTTGCAATTTTATTGGGAGGTGCTTTCTTGGTGCGCATTTTTATGAGGCAGGGCCAGCAACCGCCAAGAGGCAGTAATAAATTTAAAAACAGATTTGACCGATGAAGGGTGATATCATTCTTGTGTTTCTGTGGCTTTTCCTAATTTATAGATCTGCTACATGCAAAGATGGGTGCATAAACGCCTATTCTAATTGGCTGTTTTGGAAATATAAAAAGCGTCCTGCTGAACATCCGTTCTATAGAACGGTTGATTTTCGTAACTCTTTTAAGAACGAATCATGAAAAATATTACCATAGCCGGTGGCGGTTTAGTGGGTAGCTTAATGGCGTATATGTTGGCTAAAAAAGGCTATCAGGTTACCGTTTATGAACAACGTCCTGATATGCGTAAAAAGCGCATTGATGGCGGCAGAAGTATCAACCTGGTAATCTCTCACCGTGGCTGGACGGCTTTAGAAAAAGCTGGTGTAGCTGATGAGATTAGAGAAATTGTTGTGCCCGCCTATGGCCGTATGACACATGACCTAGACGGTACACAGCATTACTACCCTTATAGCATACACGGCAAAAGCATTTCGTCTGTTTCTAGAGGTGGGTTAAATATGAAGTTAATGGATTTGGCTGCGCCACTGCCAAACGTTACTTATCATTTTAATCAAAAATGCATAGATGTAAACTTTGAAACGGCAACCGCCTGGTTTCAAGATTACACCACAGGCGAGGTTACCGAAGCCCATGCAGACCTCTTGATTGGTGCTGATGGCGCCTACAGCGCAGTGCGCACGCGCATGCTTTCTAAAATGCGCTTCAATTACACACAAGAGTATATTGAACATGGCTATAAGGAGGTTCACATTCCTGCCGCAGCAGATGGTAGCCCCCAGCTAGACTTAAAAGCGCTTCATATCTGGCCGCGTAAACAATTTATGCTGATGGGGCTTGCCAATACAGATAACGGGTTTACGGGCACGCTCTTCTTTCCGCAAGAAGGCCCAGAATCATTTGCCTCAGTACAAACGGGAGATCAGGCAGAAGCATTTTTTAAGAAATATTTCCCCGATGCTGTGCCGCTTATTCCAAACCTAAAAGAGCAATACGAAGAAAATACAACCTCCCCCCTAATGGTTGTGCGTTGTAAACCATGGACATACAAAGGCAAGGTGATGCTTGTTGGAGACGCCTCTCATGCCACAGTGCCTTTTTATGGTGAGGGGATGAATGCCGGGTTTGAAGATGTAAATGTGTTTATCAATTTGCTAGAAGAGCTTGGCGACACCAATCCGGAGGCACTACTATCAGCATACACCAATGCCAGAGAGGCTAATGGTAAAGCGCTAGTAGATTTGAGCATGCGTAATTTTATTGAAATGCGAGATTTGGTGGCAGACCCTACTTTTATTTTGCGGAAAAAAATTGAAGCTAAAATCTATAAAAAACATCCAGAAAAATGGATGCCGCTGTATAGCCAGGTAAAATTCACCAACATTCCTTATATCGATGCGTGGAATGAAGGCTTACGGCAGGATGAAATTATGAAACCCATTTTAGCGCTGCCAGATATTGAAAATACTTGGGATAGTGATGCGGTAGAAAAACGCATCTTAGATCAGATTTCATAAAAAAAGCCCCAACAAAGGGGCTTTTCTATGGGTGAATGCTATGATTACTTTTTCATTTGTATCAATATAGATGCAGCAAGTGGCACGGGACCAAAATCAACAGTGGTGTCTAGGCCAATGTGAAATTTTGAATCCGTTAAAAGCTTAATGTCAAATGTTAATGAGTCTAGCACAAAACTCGTGTTTGTGGGTGTGCTCCATTGGCCCGTCATGGCATTTACGCCAGCGCTGTCAGAAACATAAGTACCGTTACTCAAAAATTCGAAGTTTACAAAAGACAAGTCGGTAGTCTGGGCCGGAAAACCCGTGATTGTTGTTGTTTGACTTTCACCTTTCCACGTCCCAATAATTTTTTCACGCGTTGTCTTTTCAACAGGTGTTTCTTCCTTTTTACAGGCAGTTATGGCCATAAAGCCAATCATACACATCAAAGCTATTTTTTTCATGACTTTAAAAATTTGGTGCCAAATATATCTCGTGGCCAGATATTATTTATCACCCCTTATACCCTTTTAAAAAAAAAGAAGGCTGCATGTTAATTTGTTTTTAGTTTTGTCTAAATATATTTTTTGGCTAATGTATAGTCCTTCAGAAGAAAATTACATCAAAACTATTTACAGCTTAAACCCGGGCACTATTGCGGTAAGCACCACGGCCATTGCAGAACGCCTGCAAACAAAGGCCAGCAGCGTTACAGACATGATGCAAAAACTGGCCGACAAACGACTTGTAAACTATCAAAAGTATAGAGGCGTGCAGCTTACTGAACATGGGCGTTTGCAAGCACTAAAAACCATCCGTAAGCACCGCTTGTGGGAGGTTTTTCTAGTAAAGAAACTTGGGTTTTCTTGGGATGAGGTGCACGCGTTGGCCGAAGAGTTAGAGCACATACAAAGCCCTAAACTAACCGAAAAACTTGCGGCCTATTTGGGCGACCCTAAATTTGACCCTCATGGCGACCCCATACCAGATGCCAATGGCATATTACCAGGCACACCGCTAAAACCATTAAGTCAATGCCAACCCAAAACCACCGTAACCCTGCAACGCGTTGCTGATGGCGATCCTGCTTTTTTGCAATATGTATCTCGCCTGGCGCTAAAACTTGGTGAAAGCTTTTCTATTGAAGACGTTTTCTCATTTGATGGGTCTGTAGAAATTAAACGCAGCAATGGCGAAACATTGTCCTTTTCAAAAACAGTAAGCAACCACTTGTTTGTATTAGAGATATGAAAAAAACCATCCTTCCCTTTCTAGCTTCGTTGTTGCTCTTATGGCAATGCCAACAGCCGCCTGTAAAAAAAGAAGGGCTCACCATCGTTTGCACCACCAGTATGGTTGCAGATGCTGTACAAGCTATTGTGCCTAAGGGTGTTACCGTTATTGCGTTAATGGGGCCTGGCATTGATCCGCACCTGTACAAGGCCACGCAAGGTGACTTAGAACGCATACAAAAAGCAGACGTCATCGTTTATAATGGCCTTCACCTAGAGGGCAAAATGAGTGATATCTTAGAGGGTCTTTCTGCATATAAAACCGTTCTTGCCTTAGGAGATTTTATTCCTGCATCTGCCCTTATTTCATACGGCAACGCAGAACAAATAGACCCCCATATATGGTTTGATCTTAGCCTTTGGAGTACAGCTGTTGGCGGTGTAAAAGATGCATTAGGCACCAAATACCCAGATCTAAAAGACGACCTAGACGCTGGCTTTTTTGATTTTGAACAAGATCTTCTAGCCACACATAACTGGGCTGTTACGCAATTACAAAATATTCCCAAAAACCAGCGTGTATTGGTTACTGCTCACGATGCCTTTGGTTATTTTGGTAGGGCTTATGATCTACAGGTAAGGGGGCTTCAGGGTATATCAACAGCTTCTGAATACGGCCTTCAAGACATCACTAATTTGGTAGATTTTATTGTTAGCAACAAAGTGCCCGCGGTATATGTAGAAAGCTCTGTGCCCAAGAAAAGCGTTGAAGCAGTGCTGGCCGGTTGTCGCGCAAAAGGGCACCCTGTAATTCTTGGCGGCCAACTTTACAGCGATGCTTTAGGCAAAGCCGGAACAGAAACGGCCACGCTTATTGGTGCCTTTAAAGCTAACGTTACCGCCGTTGCCACCGGTTTAATGCACCCCACAAATTCCGCCCAATGATGCGCCAAACGGCTCTAGAAGTACACAACCTCACCGTTAGCTATAACCGCAAACCTGTGCTTTGGGATGTTGATTTTAAGCTACCGCAAGGAAAAATTATTGGCATTGTTGGTCCTAATGGTAGCGGGAAAACCACACTTTTAAAAACCATTATGGGGCTTCTTAAACCAGATAGTGGATACACAGAAATTTTTGGGTCGCCACTAACCAATGTGCGCGAACGTGTGGCATATGTGCCGCAGCGAGAAAGCGTAGATTGGGATTTCCCGGCAAATGTGATGGACGTGGTTTTAATGGGGCGCTACAAGAAGAATAATTTGTTTAAGCGGCTATCGCGCGAAGACAAACGCATTGCCACCGAAGCTTTAGAAAAAGTACACATGCTACCATACGCCAACAGACAAATTGCAGAGTTAAGTGGCGGCCAGCAGCAGCGTGTTTTTATTGCCCGCAGTCTTGCCCAGCAGGCTGATCTTTATTTGATGGATGAGCCTTTTGTGGGTGTAGATGCGGCTACAGAAGAGCGCATTCTAGCCCTGCTTTCCGCACTGCGTGAAGCGGGTAAAACGGTGGTCATTATTCATCATGACTTACAAACCGCACAGGCTTATTTTGATTGGATTGTGTTGCTAAACACACGCTTGGTGGCCTGCGGGCCGATGAACGATGTCCTCACAGACAAGCATCTGCAAGAAGCCTATGGCGGTCGGTTAAACTTACTTACACAAGTGGGCGAACTTCTCGGACAACAACGTTTTCCGATTCGCGAACGCGATTTTGATGACAAAAAATGATGGATACGCTGTTCCGCTTTTTTTCTTTTGATGATGCCAATGTAAGGCTCGTAACGCTTGGCACGGTATTACTTGGGGCCGCAGCCGCTGTAGTTGGTGCTTTTGCCTACTTGCGCAAACGCAGCTTGGTAGGCGATGCTATTGCACATGCAGTTTTGCCGGGTGTGGTTCTTGCTTTTGTTTTGGTAGAAAACAAAAATCCCCTCGCATTAATTGGCGGCGCACTTTTTAGCGGTTGGCTTGCGCTGTTGAGTATTGATGGTATCCGCAGCTATTCTAAACTTAAATTAGATACCATCATTGGGCTTGTGCTCTCTGTGTTTTTTGGCTTTGGTATATTTATGCTCACCGCTGTACAACACAGCGGACTGGCAAACCAAGCAGGGTTAGACAAGTTTCTATTTGGTAAAGCCGCCAGCATGTCGCCTACAGATATCTATGCCTTTGCTGGCCTTAGCGCTTTGCTCCTTTTATTGGTCACCTTATTTTACAAAGCCTTTAAAATCGTTTCCTTTAACAGAGATTACGCCATTACCTTAGGTTTGCCCGTAAAGCTTAGTGAGTTTGTACTAAGCACGCTTACGGTTTTAGCTGTAACAACAGGCATTCAAGCCGTAGGTGTTGTTTTAATGGCCGCGCTTCTCATAACTCCTGCGGCTGCCGCGCGAAGTTGGACAGATCGCTTACTGATTATGCTCTTACTTGCAGCAGCCTTTGGTGCGCTTGGAGGTTTAGTTGGTTCTTTCATTAGTTATTCCGCACCACGCATGCCTACAGGCCCGTGGATTGTGATGTCTTTGAGCTTCTTTGCTTTGTTTTCATTGTTGTTTGCCCCAAAACGCGGGGTGCTCGCCAAAGTATACAAGCAACGTAAAAACAGAGAAAAAATAATAACCGAAAACCTTCTCAAAGCGCTTTATGTTCTTGGCGAACGTCAAGGCAATCCACAGTGTTTAATCACGGAAAAAGAACTAAAAAGTCACCGCTCTTTTGGACTCACAGAGTTTCCTTTGGCCATTAGAAAGCTACAGAACCGGCTTTTAATCATCGCAAATGGTTCTGGATATCGCCTTAGCGATACAGGCCTCACCGAAGCTGCGCGTGTGGTGCGCCTTCATCGTTTGTGGGAGATGTACCTAACCACACGCATGAATATGCGCAGTGACCACATTCACCCCAATGCCGAAACCGTAGAACACATCATTACCCCTGAGTTAGAAGCCGAGTTAATAAAAGAATTAAACCGCCCCAGAAAAGACCCACATGAAAGTGAGATACCATATAATTAATGCGCGAATGGGCCAATTAGCGCATGTGCTGTTCATACCATTCGCATATCCGCTAATCGCTTCATTCGCTAAATAACTTTGAACGACCTCTACATCATATTAACTGCATCCTTTATCTCCGTTAGCTGTGCGCTAATCGGGAGTTTTTTGGTGCTGCGCCAAATGGCAATGGTAGGCGATGCTATCAGTCATGCCGTATTGCCCGGCATTGTGCTGGCCTATCTTTTTGCGGGGAATAGAGATAGTGCCACCATGCTTGTGGGTGCCGTGGTACTTGGTGTGTTTGCCACCATGCTTATTGAGTTGTTTCATAAAAAAACCCGTTTGCAAGAAGATGCGGCCATCGGTGTAACTTTTACTTGGCTGTTTGCGCTCGGAGTAATTCTAATTTCTGTGTATACGGGTCAGGTAGATTTAGACCAAGATTGTGTGCTTTATGGCGAAATTGCTTACGTGCCACTTGACTTGTGGTTTACAAATAGCGGTGCAAACCTCGGCCCAAAACCCCTCTGGATAGCGGGCGCCCTTTTAATACTTGTGCTTGGTTTTATTCTTCGCGGCTATCGCGGATTATTCCTCACAAGTTTTAACCCCGATTTTGCAGCAGGCATGGGCATTAGTGTTGTTGCCTGGCATTATGCGCTTATGAGCATGGTTAGTGTAACCACTGTTGTAAGCTTTGAAAGTGTGGGGGCTATCTTGGTTGTGGCACTGCTCATTGCTCCCGCGGCATCGGCCTACCTGCTCACAAAAAGCCTTCCCAGAATGCTGGCCGTTGCGGCAGCTTTTGGTGTGCTAAGCAGCATTTTGGGCTATTACCTGGCTAAGTGGCTTGATGGCAGTATTGCCGGGGCTATTAGCAGCGTGGCGGGGGTTCTTTTTGTACTCGCTTTGGGCATTAGCAGACTGGAAGCAAAGGGATTGCCACGAATGGCGGAGCAATGAGATTTTTTCGATATCGTGTAATTACATGCATGTTTTAT
>CAYQDW010000015.1:0-43100 GCA_964416385.1 uncultured Cryomorphaceae bacterium
AGAAAAGGGGCACCAAATGTGGCACCCCTTTGTATCATTTCCAAATGTGGATGAAAATTTACTTCAACCAGCTTTGAATCATTTGGGTCATCTTTTCTTCTTCTTCTGCAGCCAAAATTGGATCTACCAAAATACGGCCGCTGTGCTCATCTGTGATGATTTTTTTGCGCTGGGCGATCTCCAACTGGCGCTGTGGCGGAATTACAAAGAATGAACCGGCACTTGCACCACGCTCAATACTCACAACAGCCAAACCGTTGCGCGTACTGGTTCGGATGCGGTCATAAGCCTTGATCAAACGCTCTTCTACATCCTTGCGCAATTCTTCGCTCTTAGCTTGTAGCAATTCTTCTTCCTTCTGCGTTTCTGCAAGAATACCATCAAGCTCTGCACGCTTAAACTCAAGGTGGCTCTTGCGTTCTGCAAGGCGCTCATCGCTCTGTGCAATAACTTCTTTCTTGTTGGCAATTTTGGCCTCAAACTCTTTGCTGCGCTTTTCTGCCAATTGTATTTCCAGTTGCTGGAATTCTATCTCTTTGCTAATGGCATCAAACTCGCGGTTGTTACGCACGTTTTTCTGCTGTTCTTCGTATTTCTTGATTTTCTCTAGGCTATCGCGCATTTGCAACTTGCGGTTGGCAATCTCCTTGTCCATTTCATCTACATCGGCATTCAAATTTGCGATGCGTGTTTCCAAACCGGCAATCTCATCCTCTAGGTCTTCAACCTCTAGTGGTAATTCACCACGAACGTTTCGGATTTCATCTATACGCTTGTCTATAAGCTGCAAATCATATAATGCGCGAAGTTTCTCTTCTACAGTAAGTTCTTTTGTTGTTGCCTTTGCCATTTAAATATAAGCTATTGGATTTGTATTCACCTCTGTTTTGAGGACGGCAAAAGTAGGGAATTTTTCCATGAGATATTCAGCCAGCAATTCAATGGTAAATTGCTCACTTTCAAAGTGTCCCACATCTGCAATCACAATGCGTCCATCGGCATCAAAAAACTGGTGATATTTAAAATCTCCCGTGATAAAAACGTCTGCACCGCTACCAATGGCACGATTTAATAAGAAGCTGCCAGAACCACCGCAAAAAGCCACACGTTTAACAGATTTACCTAAAAGTGCGGTATGCCTAATGCTTTTGGTTTGCAATGCCGCCTTAACATGATTTAGAAACTGATCTTCCTGCATCGGTTGCTTCAATTCGCCAATCATGCCCGCACCCAATTCTTGATTCACGTTTTCAAGTTTATACAAGTCATAGGCCACTTCCTCATACGGATGTGCCTTGATCATGGCTGCTATTACCTTGTTTTTATTGTGGATGGGAACAAGAACCTCTACCTTATGCTCAGGCTCAAAATGTCGCTTACCTTGTTCGCCTACAAAGGGATTTGTACCCGGCATAGCCCGAAAACTTCCGGTACCCTCTTGTATAAAGCTGCAATCCGCATAATTGCCGATGTGGCCCGCACCAGCGCTAAACATGGCTTGCGTAACCGCTGCCGTATGCACATGGGGCACAAAAGTTACGAGTTTGTAGAGTTTGGCAGACATCGGCTCTAATATTTCAAGATTTTGAAGACCGAGCTTTTCACCAATCTTAGCATTAACCCCAGCCCGTACATTATCCAAATTTGTATGGATGGCGTAAATGGCGATGTTATGCTTTATGGCCTTTATCACGGTGCGTTCTATGTAGTTCTTACCGATAAGCCGTTTCAATCCACTAAAAATAATAGGGTGATGCGCCACAATTAACCCCGCACCTTTTTGCACGGCTTCATCAACAATCGCCTCCGTGCAATCTAAGGTAACCAGTACTTTTTCAATTTCGGCAGAGGCATCGCCTACAAGCAGGCCGCTGTTATCATAACCCTCTTGATAAACAGGTGGTGCCAGTTGTTCTAAAACAGAAACAATGTGATTTATTTTCATGGATAGAATGCTTTAAGAAAGGTATTGTAAATTTCATGTTCACGGGCCAAAATGCGCTGTAAATCCGGCATTACCTCAGGTGAATGTTGCACCTTTTGTTGCCCCACATTAACGCGTTCTGGTTTCAAGTTTTTAACGCCTATCAGCCTTGCAAATTGTTGCAAATCCTCCTCAAAATATTCTGTGCGGCCGATAAAAGCAAAATCATCTGGATTGAAATTGCCCAAAAACCGTTGATAGATTTGCGTTACATTTTCAAATTCTGGGTGGCTGATAAAAGTTTCTAAACTGGGTTGTATTTGCTTAAACAGGCGTTGATTTCTATCTCCCAACTCTTGCGTACGCTTAAGGTGATGGTATGCCGAAATGACACGGTCAGAAGGGTTACGTAGCCAGCACACCCACTGTGCATTCGGATAATAGTCTTTCCAATTTTTATGAGGCCTTATGTGGCCATGAATGGCCTTTACATAAGGTTTGTCAGCACGATAATTTTGGCCAGCACTCCAGGTCTTAATATCTTCTTGGCGCTGTATATGCTTTAAACGCCAGCCATAATGGTTTTTTAATATAGCATGAAAGGAACTACCTGCCGTTTTGGGGATATGTATAGAGATGACCTCAGGGTGTATTTCAAAACTAAAACTCATTTCGCGCAAACCTACTGCAAAACCCGCACAAGATGACATGAGCAAAAACAGTCATCTTAGATAAGAGGCATTAGATATCAGGTTTTACAAGTGCTTTTGAGCTTTAAATTTATATCAGTATAAATACCACCTGTGCACCTAAAGAATCACTCTTAAAACAGAAGCCCCGCTTTTGGCGGGGCTTCTTTAGTATAAGGAATGAACAATTACTTCTCGTTCTTTTCCATTTCTTCTTTCAACTTTGCCAATTCATCAAGATCACCAAGTGTTGTTTTCTCAACAGAACTTTGGATTTTCTTCATGCTTGAGCGCGTGCTCTTAGCCTCAGCTTCGCCTTTTGCTTTGTTAGATGCTTTTTCTTCTGCAACAGCATCTTTGTGCAACTGGGCATGACTAACTAAGATACGCTTGGCATCTTTGTTGAATTCTATCACTTTGAATTCAGCTTCTTCGCCTTTGATAAGCTTACTACCATCTTCTTTGGCCATGTGGCGAGTTGGGCAGAAACCATCTACGCCAAAGGTATCAAAGTACACTTCGCAGCCTTTGTCTACCATTTCAACCACTTTACCAGTATGCTGACTTCCTACTTCAAAGACAGCTTCGTAGTTCTCCCATGGATTCTCTTCTAACTGCTTATGACCAAGACTTAGTCTGCGGTTTTCAGTATCAATATCAAGAACTACAACATCCATCTCTGCACCTACAGATGTAAATTCAGATGGGTGCTTAATCTTCTTAATCCATGATAAGTCTGAAATATGGATAAGGCCATCAATACCTTCTTCTAACTCAACAAAAACACCAAAGTTGGTGAAATTGCGTACGGTACCTTTATGTTGAGAGCCTAGCGCATACTTCTCAGTAATATCTGTCCATGGGTCTGGTGTAAGCTGCTTGATACCTAAGCTCATCTTGCGATCTTCGCGATCTATAGTAAGAATTACAGCTTCGATTTCATCACCTACACTTACAAAATCTTGTGCGCTGCGCAAGTGTGTACTCCAGCTCATTTCACTTACGTGAATCAAGCCTTCTACACCTGGCTGTATTTCTACAAATGCACCATAGTCTGCAAGTACAACAACCTTTCCGGTTACTTTATCACCAACTTTAAGGTCTTGGTTTAACGCATCCCATGGATGTGCTTCTAGTTGCTTTAAGCCTAATTGAATACGAGACTTCTCATCGTCAAAATCAAGGATTACCACATTGATTTTGGCATCGAGTTCTACCACCTCACTTGGGTGGTTAATGCGGCTCCAGCTCAAGTCTGTAATGTGGATTAATCCATCCACACCACCAAGGTCTACGAATACACCATAAGATGTGATGTTCTTAACAATACCCTCAAGTACTTGGCCTTTTTCTAGTTTGCCGATGATCTCGCGCTTCTGCTCTTCAAGGTCTGCCTCGATTAGCGCCTTGTGAGAAACAACAACGTTTTTGAATTCGTGATTGATTTTAACAATCTTGAACTCCATGTTCTTTTCAACATATGCATCGTAGTCGCGAATTGGCTTCACATCAATTTGTGAACCTGGCAAGAAAGCCTCAATGCCAAATACGTCTACAATCATACCACCTTTTGTACGGCACTTTACAAAACCATTTACGATTTCTTCAGCATCGTAGGCAGCATTTACACGATCCCAAGCTTGAATTGAGCGCGCTTTACGGTGGCTCAATACCAACTGGCCGTATTTATCTTCTTGCTTGTCAACAAGAACCTCTACGTTATCGCCAATTTTAATTTCAGGGTTATAACGGAATTCATTTAACGATACAACGCCTTCAGACTTAGAATTGATGTCTACAATAACTTCGCGGTCTGTTTTAGAAATAATCTTACCACTAACCACTTGGTGCTCAACAGAACTGGTTAATGTATCCTCATACATTTTTTCCATTTCTGCACGACTGGTGGTAAATTTTACGCCTTGTTCGTAAGCTTCCCAGTCAAATTCACCCGTTTCTGTGGTAGGAATATCATCTGCAAATTCAAGCTCAATTTCTTCATCACTCTCTTCATCGCTTTCTTCCGCATCTGCGTCAGCAGTATTGCTGGCTTCTTCTGCCACTTCTTCTGCCACAGTTTCTTCTTGAGCTACTTCAGCAGTAGTTTCTTCTTTAACTTCCGTGGTAGTTTCCTCAACTGTGTTTTCAGTTGTTTCGTTGATTACTTCTTCGGTTTTTTCAACCTCTTCGGCTTGCGCCTTATTTGTCTCTTCAGACATAGTTTAACATTTGTATCTCATGGCATTGGTACTTTACGGAGAAACCACAAGAGTGATTACTAACTTTCTGTTTTTCAAACCCTTCTTTCTATACCACTATCCGCGAAAAAAGGGCTGCAAAAGTACTATTATTTTTAAGCCGTTCAAATAGTTAATGAAAGCGGATGATAAATTTCAAAACAGGTACTTTACCAATCGAAAAAAATTGTCCCCTTTTTGCAAGTCCACCGTATATAGAAGCGAAAGGACGTCCACCCTTTTAAAAAGAAAAACACACAAAAACACACAAAATGAAAAAAGTAACTCTCTTCATCCTGATGATTTTTGCAGCGCTTGCCACGCATGCGCAGCTCACATTTCAAATTTCAGGCTTGGTATTAACCAACAATTACCAAAATGTTGTACCCAACCATCCGGTATATGTTGTTGATTCTGCTTCTGGTGCCGCTGTTATCATTTACAACTATACCACAGATGCCAACGGCACATTTACAGATACAATTACAGCCATGGGCGCCACGGGCACGTTGTGGTTTATGGCCCCAGATAGTTGTGGCTTCGCTACCATTGCCATTAATTATTCACCCAATTCACCTACCAATTTGGCTACGGCAGGATTGGTGCTCTGCAATAATATTGTTGGTGGTGGGTCTACCGGGTGTAATTATACCGTAAGTGGTCTGCCAGTAGCAGGAATACCAAACCAAGCCTACTTTGAGTTTTTTGGTCAAGGTGGCACAAGCTATTTATGGGACTTCGGAGACGGTAACTCAAGCACTTCACCCAACCCTTTTCACACGTATGCCCAACCGGGTGCTTATATGTATTGTTTGACCATAGATTCGTGCACGCCTGTTTGCGATTCTATTGTTATTCCAGCAACTTCCGGCTGTGATCCATTTTTTATTCCTCAGGTAAATGGCGCAACGGTCGTTGTTTATCCTTGGCTTCTTACCGGTCAATTTCAAGTTGTTATAGATTGGGGAGACGGTATCATAGAAACATTTACACCTCAGAACATTCCGGTGCTTCCAAATAACATTACGCATACCTATGCAGCACCCGGTAATTATCAAATCTGTTTCACGCATTCAAATGCGTCTATCGGCTGTAGTAATTCCTATTGCGATACCGTAACGGTAGGCGTTGGTTCGCCAATTCAATGTAATGCGGCTTTTATTGTAGATACTGTTAATTCACAGCCCGGAACCGTTTATGTATGGAATATGTCTGGCGTAACAGGCGCCACGGCCAATGCTAATGTAGATTTTCTGTGGAATTTTGGTGATGGCACTACGTCTACGCAGCCCTTCCCAACGCATCAATATCAAAGCCCTGGCACTTACATACTATGCTTAACACTAACCGCCACAGATAGCACACCTGTAGGGGGCATAACTTGCACAAGTACATTCTGTGATACCCTAACGGTAGATCAAAATGGTAACATCATTTATAAAGGAGCCATCATTGGCTGGTCTTTGGTGATTTTAGACCCTTCCACTATTGGTATCAATGAAGTTGCATTTAATGCGATTAAATTATATCCAAATCCTGCACATGACTACTTTGTGATTGATATGCCTGATATTATTCAGAATGCCTCATTGGAAATATATGCACTGAGTGGGCAACGCATATCTACAGCAACGCTACTTGGTAATGGCAAAAACGAGATAGATATAAGCACGCTGGCAAACGGCATCTATTTTGTTAAAATTTGGTCTAGCTCACAAACAAAAACGTATAGGTTAGTTAAAAATTAACAGTACATCTTAATTGGCGGGTTCACGTCATGGTGAACCCGCTCTTTTATGAAAGACCTGGTTACTACAATAGAAAAGTGCTGTAAAAATGACCGTAATGCACAAGAAGCATTATATCGGGCACATTTTAATTTTTTAATGAGTATTTGTTACAGGTATGAATCCAATCAGCAAGACAGTATTGCTTTGGTTAATGAAGTGTATCTAAAAATACTCAATAACCTCACCATTTTTAATGTTAACCAGCCATTCTTGCCATGGATAAAACGCATTGCTATTAACGCCTGCATAGACTATTTACGGCAGAAGCACCGGCTTAATGGCCAAGTGGTTTTATTGAATGAAGAGCAGTGGGATAAGGAAACTGACGTGCATGTGTATGATGAGGAAATTGCAGCCGATTTGAGCTACGAAACCTTACTTACCCTTCTCAATAAATTGGCAGAGCCAGAAAGAACTGTATTTAACCTTTATGCTATAGATGACTATTCACACAAAGAAATAGCAGAAACCTTGGGCATTTCTGAACGAACTTCTAAGCGGCACGTACAACGTGCGCGTATGCATTTGCAAAATCTCATTAAGAAGCACGTACCTGAATTAAATGGAGCCTCATGAAAGAAAATAAAATAGATAAGCTTTTTAAGGAAACCCTAAGCAACGGCAACTTTGACTATAAAGAGGCATATTGGCAAGATGTTAACAAACGCTTGACCAATCAACAATCTGTTACTAAAACAGGCCTCGCCATAAAAACAAAAGTTCTTGTAGGATTTGGCATAGGCGTATTTGTTGCTGGTACAGCATTTTTTTGGAATAATCTCATCCCCCAACAAGAAGAAACCACATCGCCTCAGCAAGAACAAAAAAGTTCCACACCTTACACCTCTTTCTCAGGAGATACAATTTCAAAGAGCATTGCTATATCACCTATAAATGTTGAAGAATCACTAAAAGACGAACCACAAATAAGGCTTGAAAAGACAGAAAGCATGAATTCTGTGAGTAAATCTCTCTCAGAGCAGATTAATAATGTAGATGTGTTGGATGTGGAATCGAATACTGAAGGCCAAACCAACAGAACATCTTTTACGCCTGAAGATAGCTCAACAGATGGTAATAAAAGTATTGGAACCTCTAAAAAAACAGCGCCTACCACCACAGCGCAACAACAAGAAAATCTAGAGCAAGTATCAAATAAAACGGCAATAATCGATTCTGCTATTACACACTTGCCGCAACAAGAAAAACAAGAACAAGTGGTGGAGACCAAGGAAGAATCAATTCAAACAGCTGTTACCACAAACGAATCTACTGAGCCTAAAATGGCGGGGGTGGAAGACATCATCCTTCCACATCAAAAAAATAAGCGCTGGCTTATTAGTGCGGGGCTCAATTTTAGTATGCTGCTTTCTGAACGCAGGCTTTTTGGAGATGATCATCTAAGTACGCTCATTGAGTTTAGAAACAAGTATGAGCAAGCGCAACGCATAACCAGCATTGGCGCTCAAATTTTATTTGAACGTAACCAATGGCTCTTTAGCACTGGTATTAACCAAACCATATTTGTAGAAAACATCAATTATCCCAGCACGCTAAATGTGCTTACTGGCGTAGATAATAGCCAATGGCAGGTACAAGAGAACTGGAGCTATAGTGTTGATTCTAATTGGGTAATAACGGGGATTTACCAAGGCAATTGGCAATATGACACAACTTGGGCTGTTACGTACGACAGCACCTATATGGAACGCTGGGACAGCATTTATACGGAAAAAGAAAACTCTGCAGTAACAACCAATAATGGCCAACATAGTTTCAGTTACTTAGAAATACCATTCTTAGTTGGAAGAAGTTTTGGGGATGATCGGTTGCGGTTTGAAGTACAGGCTGGCGGCTTGGCTGGCATTTTAACGGGCACAACGGGCAGTGTTTATATTAATAGGCGATTAGATGATTTAAACGCCAGAGCTGTACATCAAGCACAGTTTAGAGATTGGCAATTTAGCTTGTTACTGCGTGCCGGAATTCGTTTTGATATCACCCCTCAAATACAGACTACTTTTTTCCCAACCATTCGGTATTCTTTACTAAATACCATTAGAGGCAATGCCATTCGCCAGAGATATCTTGGCTATGGCGTTAACCTTGGCCTACTCTATCGATTTTAGATTTTAAGCACCATATACCCAAGCTGTTTTTAAGGTTAAACACCAAATAAAAAAGCCGCCTCGTATTTGAGACGGCTTTTTTTATAAAAATATGTGCCTATTACTTGGCGTATTTTTCTTTGAGTAATGCGGTGGTTGTAGAACCAGGTCGCTCTAAAGGCATACCCATAGCGCGATCCCAAATAAGGCCAGACAACACACCAAGGGCGCGACTTACGCCGAATAGAACAGTGTAGAAATCATATTCAGTTAAACCATAGTGCATTAACAACTGACCGCTATGCGCATCAACGTTAGGCCATGGATTTTTAACCTTACCTGTGGCGGCTAGTATTTCTGGTACCACCTCATACACACGGCTAACAATTAAGAATAGCTCATCATGAGGCATGTGCTCTAGTGCAAACTCGCGCTGTGCAACATAGCGAGGATCCGTTTTGCGCAGTACAGCGTGACCAAAACCTGGTATTACGCGACCTTCGCTTAGCGTTTTGCGGCAATAATTAGCAATCTGTTCTTTTGTTGGTAAACCGCCACCCAACTCATCGCGCATGGCCATAATCCAACGAATAACCTCTTGATTTGCCAATCCGTGTAATGGTCCTGCTAAACCATTCATACCTGCAGCAAAACTCAAATAAGCATCGCTTAACGCTGATCCAACAAGATGAACAGTATGAGCAGAGACATTGCCACCCTCATGATCAGAATGGATGGTCATGTATAGGCGCATGAGCTCTTTAAATTCTTCACCTTCAAAGCCCAGCATATGTGCAAAGTTACCGGCCCAATCTAGCTTTGAATCCGGTTCAATATGCTCGCCATTACGGTACACCCTTCTATAAATATAAGCCGCCACACGGGGTAAGCGTGCTATTAGATTCATGGCGTCTTCATAAGTGGGGTCCCAATATTCTTTTTTGCTAATGCCATGTCTGTAGGCACGCTGAAATTCGCTTTCTGTACGCAACGCCATAATACCCACAACAAACTGCGTCATTGGGTGAGAGGTTATTGGTAGCGCATCAATGGCTTTAAAAACATGTGGTGGCACAATGCTTCTGCGCGCCCAATTGTTGCTCAATCTGCGAACATCATCATCTGATGGCAATTCGTTCATCAACATAAGGTAAAAAACACCTTCTGGCAAAGGCTGTTTACCGCCCGGCATTTTGGGCAATTTTTCCTGTAGTTCAGGAATGCTATAACCTCTAAAACGAATGCCTTCTTCTGGGTCTAACTTTGACGTTTCACAAATTAATGCCAACATCCCGCGCATACCACCATACACCTGATCTATGGTGATTTCGCCAACTTTTTCATGGCCATGCTGCGCCAAAAAGTCTTTGACTTCTTTTACAGCAGGATCAATACGCGTTTCAAATTTTGCTTTTATCCTGTCCATTATATGTACTATTTTATGTATTTAAAGTTCATTCCTTGGTAAATAGCCAATTCACCTAACTGCTCTTCAATACGTAGCAATTGATTGTACTTAGCCATGCGATCACTTCGCGATGCAGAACCTGTTTTAATTTGGCCCGTATTTAGTGCAACTGCAAGGTCTGCAATGGTGCTATCTTCCGTTTCACCACTTCTATGACTCATTACACAGGTATAGCTATTTTGTTGTGCCAGAGAGACTGTATTTATGGTTTCTGTTAATGAACCTATTTGATTCACCTTTATTAAAACGGAGTTTGCAACATTTTCTTTTATGCCACGATCCACACGTTCTACATTTGTCACGAACAAATCATCACCTACTAGCTGTACATCATTACCAATGGCTTTGGTGAGCTCACCCCAACCCTTCCAATCATCTTCTGCCAGTCCATCTTCTATTGAAATTATTGGATATTGTTTTACCCAATCTGCCCAATATGACACCATTTCAGAAGAGGTCATTTGGCGCTTATCACTTTTCTTGAAAATGTAAAGCCCTTTTTCTGCATCGTAGAACTCACTACTTGCGGCATCCATCGCGATATATACATCGTGGCCAGGTTTATAACCTGCTTTTTCTATAGCCTGCAATACGGTTTCTATGGCTTCTTCATTACTTTTTATGTTTGGTGCAAAGCCTCCTTCATCACCAACATTAGTAGAATAACCCTTGCTTTTCAACACATTTTTAAGGTGATGAAAGATTTCAACGCCCATGCGTAATCCGTCACTAAACGAAGAAGCACCAAAAGGCATCACCATAAATTCTTGAAAGTCTATGCTATTATCTGCATGTTCTCCGCCATTTAAAATGTTCATCATGGGCACTGGTAATGTACGTGCGTTTACACCACCGATATAGCGATAAAGCGGTTGACCGGTTTCCATAGCACCCGCCCGGGCTGCAGCCAAAGAAACAGCAAGAATAGCATTGGCACCTATGTTACCTTTATTGGCTGTACCATCTATAGAGTTCATTAAATGGTCTATTCCGGCCTGATCTAATACATTTAAACCTATGAGTTCTTCTGCTAAAATGTCATTAACGTTTTGAACTGCTTTTAAAACCCCCTTACCTAGATAAGTTTTGGCATCACCATCACGTAGTTCAACCGCTTCATGTATACCTGTAGAAGCGCCTGATGGTACTGCTGCTCTACCAAAAGCACCGGTTTCTGTGAATACATCAACCTCTACTGTAGGGTTACCGCGTGAATCTAGTATTTGACGCGCAATAATGTTAGATATAAGACTCATAGTTTATCTTTTTGTTTTTTTCATGTTCTGTATAAAATCATCAAATAAGTAGCGTGAATCGTGCGGTCCAGGTGATGCTTCTGGGTGGTACTGCACAGAAAAACAATCTTTGTCTTTGCGCTTAATACCCGCAACCGTATTGTCATTAAGGTGAATGTGTGTAAGTTCTACAATATCACTATGTGCTACATCTTCATTTTTCACGGCAAAGCCATGATTTTGAGAAGTTATTTCACCTTTTCCTGTCATTATGTTTTTTACGGGGTGATTAATACCTCGGTGCCCATTATACATTTTATAGGTCTGTAATCCAGATGCCAAAGCCATCATTTGATGACCCAAGCAAATTCCGAAAACAGGCGTATTCGAGTCAATGATTTTTCTCACTTCATCAACAACATTTATCATCGCTGCTGGATCGCCAGGACCGTTGCTTAAAAAATAGCCATCAGGGTTCCAAGCCGCAAGCTCTTCAGAGGGCGTATTCCACGGAAAAAGTTTTACGTAACAGTCTCGTTCTGTTAAACAGCGTAGGATGTTCTTTTTAATACCTAAGTCTAGCGCTGCTACACGATATGTAGCCTGTTCATCACCAAAATAGGTGGGCTTTTTGATACTTACTTTAGAACTTAACTCTAAACCTTCCATAGAGGGAACCTGCATGAGCTGCGTACGCAAAGCTTCTAAATCCAGTACTTCTGTAGAAATAATGGCGTTCATGGCACCCTTTTCACGAATATGTCTTACTAATGCCCGCGTGTCCACATCGCAAATGGCCACCTTTTGCTCATTTTGGAAATAATCAAAAAGCGTTTTATGCGCGGAAGGTCTTGACCGGTAATGACTAAAGTTTTTACAAATCAAACCCGCAATTTTTATTCCTTCTGATTCTATTTCATCAGGGTGAACGCCATAATTACCAATATGTGCGGTTGTGGTAACCATGAGCTGACCAAAGTAACTAGGATCGGTAAAAATCTCTTGATAGCCAGTCATACCAGTATTAAAGCAAATTTCTCCCCATGCAGTCCCATCAAGACCTGTACTCCGACCGTAAAAAACCGTTCCATCTTTTAGTAAGAGAATGGCTGGTTTTGAAGTGTTCATGTGCTACCGTATTTAATAGTGCAAAAAAAAGGGATAAGACCCAAAAATCTTATCCCTTTTTATAAGTTTTAATAAACAAATCTTTTATTCTTCTGCTTTTGCCTCATCTTCATTTTCTGTTGCTGCACTGTCATCAGCTTCGGCAACAACTTCTGGCGCCTCTGTAGCTTGACTCTCTACAACTGGTGCTGGCGCAGTAGTATCAGATTTACCACTTCCACCTCTACGGCTTCTTCTGGTTTTCTTTTCTGCCTTTTCAGAGTTGTAGATTTCGTTATAATCAACAAGCTCTATCATACACATTTCAGCGTTATCACCAAGCCTGTTACCTGTTTTAATGATGCGCGTGTATCCACCTGGACGGTCGGCTACCTTAACGCTAATTTCATTAAACAACTCAGTAACGGCAACCTTATTTTGCAAATATGAAAATGCAATTCTACGGTTATGTGTAGTGTTATCTTTAGAACGCGTAATTAACGGCTCTATATACTTGCGTAACTCACGTGCCTTTGCCACAGTGGTATTAATGCGCTTATGTTCAATCAGTGACGAAGCCATGTTAGAGAGCATGGCCTTGCGATGAGCAGCCTTTCGTCCTAAGTGATTAAATTTCTTTCCGTGTCTCATCGATTGTTACTCTTTGTCTAATTTATACTTACTAAGGTCCATACCAAACTGAAGACCTTTGTTATCTACCAATTCTTCAAGTTCAGTAAGCGACTTTTTACCAAAGTTGCGGAACTTCATTAAATCATTCTTTGTGTACGTAACTAAGTCGCCCAAAGTTTCAACTTCTGCCGCTTTTAAACAATTCAAAGCACGTACGGAAAGATCCATATCAGTTAGCTTTGTTTTGAGCATTTGGCGCATGTGAAGCACTTCTTCATCATAAGTTTCTACTTCCTCTTTAACAGTCTCTTCAAGCGCAATACGCTCATCACTAAAGAGCATAAAGTGGTGGATTAATATCTTAGCCGCTTCTGTTAATGCTTCTTTTGGATGAATAGAACCATCTGTTTCTATTTCAATCAACAACTTCTCAAAGTCTGTCTTTTGCTCAACGCGATAGTTCTCAATGCTGTAACGTACGTTCTTTATAGGCGTATAAATTGAATCAACAAAAATGGTTCCTATTGGAGCGTCCACTTTTTTGTTTTCTTCAGCAGGAACGTAACCGCGACCTTTTTCGATGGTTAATTCCATCTCGATAGTCACAGAAGGATCCATATTGCAAATTACAAGCTCAGGATTTAGAATCTGAAAAGCTGATATATACTTACCCAAATCGCCTGCAGTAAGTTGTTCTTGACCGCTGATTGAGGCTTTCAAGGTTTCAATTTCTTGCTCATCAATTTGGCGCTTAAAGCGAACTTGCTTAAGGTTAAGGATGATTTCAGTAACGTCCTCTACGACACCTTTGATTGTAGAAAATTCATGATCAACACCCTCTATACGAAGCGAAGTAAAAGCGAAGCCTTCTAATGAAGACAACAACACTCTACGCAACGCATTGCCTACCGTTAAACCATATCCCGGTTCTAATGGTCTGAATTCGAACTGGCCCTCACGGTCTGTGGAGCTGTTCATTATTACCTTATCGGGCTTCTGAAAGTTTAATATGGCCATGATTATTTACTATTGTTTATGAGGTGAATGTATCGCTAAGGATTACTTAGAATACAATTCCACGATTAACTGTTCTTTGATGTTTTCGGGTATAGCTTCACGCTGTGGAACAGACAAAAACTTACCTTCCATTTTGGCGCCATTCCACTCAATCCACTCAAACTTGCTACCACCTCCACTTAGGGAGTCAGTAACTACTTGAAGCGTTTTTGACTTCTCACGCACGGCAATTACTTCACCAGGACGTACAGAGTACGAAGGAATGTTCACGATCTCTCCGTTAACTGTGATATGACGGTGGCTTACCAACTGACGAGCCGCCATTCGCGTAGGAGCGATACCCATACGGTATACCACATTATCTAAACGAGATTCACAAAGCTGAAGCAAAACTTCACCAGTAATACCTTTAGAACTTGATGCTTTTTCGAACATTTTACGAAACTGGCGCTCAAGGATACCATAAGTATATTTCGCCTTTTGCTTTTCAGCAAGCTGTACTGCGTATTCAGACTTTTTACCACGCTTACGTGAAAAGCCATGCTGCCCTGGAGGATAATTACGCTTATCTAAAGCACGGTCAGGACCAAAAATAGCCTCGCCAAATTTTCTCGCAATCTTAGTTTGAGGGCCTCTATATCTAGCCATTTCTCTCTACTTAATTAATTCTGTTAAACTCTTCTACGCTTAGGTGGACGGCAACCGTTGTGGGGTATAGGTGTGATGTCTACAATCTCTGTTACCTCTATACCTGTATTATGAATAGACCGTATTGCACTCTCACGTCCGTTACCTGGACCCTTTACATAAACCTTAACCTTTTTCAATCCGGCCTCCATTGCATTGTTACTGCAATCTTCAGCGGCCATTTGTGCAGCATAAGGGGTGTTCTTCTTAGAACCTTTGAAACCCATTTTGCCAGCAGAAGACCAAGCAATAACCTGACCTTGCATATTTGTTAGCGAGATAATGATGTTGTTGAAAGTCGCATTTATGTGCGCTTCACCAACTGCCTCAACTTTTACCTTGCGCTTTTTGGTTTGTTTTGATGTCTTAGCCATACCTCAAATATTATTTAGTTGCCTTTTTCTTATTCGCAACAGTTTTTCTCTTCCCTTTACGAGTACGTGAGTTGTTCTTAGTTCTCTGTCCGCGTAATGGCAAGCCAATACGATGACGGATTCCACGATAACAACCAATATCCATAAGGCGCTTAATGTTGAGCTGTACTTCAGAGCGCAATTCACCCTCTACTTTGTATTGCTCATTTATAATTCCGCGGATGGTCGTTAACTGCTCATCGGTCCAATCTTGAACTTTAGTGTTGAAATCAACACCTGCTTTTTCAAGAATTTCACGGCTGCGGTTGCGGCCAATACCGAAGATGTAGGTCAAACCTATCTCTCCACGTTTGTTTTTGGGTAGATCAATACCAACTATCCTTGCCATACTTATTGTCTTTTAGCCCTGACGTTGTTTAAATTTCGGGTTCTTCTTGTTGATTACATATAGCCGCCCTTTTCTGCGAACGATTTTGCAATCCGCACTGCGCTTCTTTATGGATGCACGTACTTTCATCTTTCTTCAGTATTAATACCTGTATGTTATTCTAGCTTTTGACAAATCATAAGGAGACATCTCCAACTTTACCTTATCGCCAGGTAGCAGTTTGATGTAATTCATCCGCATCTTACCTGAAATATGGGCCGTTACAATGTGTCCATTTTCTAACTCTACACGAAACATTGCATTGCTCAATGCTTCCGTAATTACACCATCTTGCTCTATTGCGTTTTGTTTTGCCATTTTATAGAGCTGAAACAGTTGATCTTCCGCCTATTCTTCCCGATTTCATTAATCCATCATAATGACGGGCCAATAGGTAACTTTCTATTTGTTGTAGTGTGTCTAAAACAACACCTACGGTAATGAGCAGTGAAGTACCCCCGTAGAAATAACTCCACTGAGCATTCATCCCAACAACCATTGCAATAGCCGGCAAAATTGCCAGAACCGCTAAAAGAATAGAGCCGGGAAGTGTAATTTTTGATAAAATATTATCTATAAATTCTGCAGTTGAGCGCCCTGGTTTAACACCTGGAATAAAACCACCGCTGCGCTTTAAGTCTTCAGCAATGTTGTTAGTGTTAACTTGAATAGCTGTGTAGAAATACGTAAACAATATAATCAGCACCGCAAAAACCATGTTGTACCAGAAGCCTTGAATATTACCGAATATCGTTACTACCCAACTTATACTATCACCTTGAGCACCGCTGTACTGTAGAACAGTAATTGGGATGAACATTATAGCTTGAGCGAAGATGATTGGCATTACACCGGCAGCATTAACTTTTAACGGTAGATACTGTCTTGCTCCAACGGTGTTCGTTGCAATTCTTCCGCCAGCGGCACGCTTAGCATACTGCAACGGTACTTTGCGTACAGCCTGCGTTAAAGCGATGGCAAACATCGTTACCAAATAAAGCGCAGCGATTTCTAATACAAACAATACCCATCCACCGCCACCGGCAGCTATTTGTGACATTAATTCTTGGAAGAAAGACTGCGGTAGTTTAGCCAAGATACCCACCATAATTAAAAGTGAAATACCATTTCCTATACCCTTATCTGTAATTCTTTCGCCCAACCACATTGCGAAGATTGTTCCTGTAATAAGCACAATCCAAGAAATAAACCAGAAAGTACTAGGATCAATGGTGTACTGAACACCCTGCATTCGCAAATTAGCGAGATAACCTGGCGCCTGGGCAGCACAGATTAATATAGTTAAGTAGCGTGTGATTTGGTTCAATTTTCTTCGACCACTCTCACCCTCTTTTTGCATTTTCTGTACACTCGGTATTGCCATACCAAGAAGCTGAATAATAATAGACGCAGAGATATAAGGCATAATGCCTAGAGCCATTACAGATGCATTAGCAAAAGCACCACCCGTAAAGGCATTAAGGATTCCCATTAACCCGCCTTCTGTTTGGGTAGCCAAACCCGTAAGGCTGTCAGGATTAATGCCAGGCAGAACAACGTTCGATCCTACCCTGTAAATCAATAATAGGCCAAGGGTTAAGAGAATCTTATCACGAAGTTCCTCTATTCGCCAAATGTTCTTTATAGTCTCTACAAATCGCTTCATGGTATTCTTACAGCGTTGTTACGGTGCCACCCTGCGCTTCTATTGCAGCAGCAGCAGTTTTACTGAATTTATGCGCCGTTACATTTAGTTTGGCACTTAGCGCACCACGACCCAAAATCTTTATCTTATCATTTTTTCCCATCAAACCGTTAGCAATTAGCTCAGCAACACCTAGGGTGTCACCTATACGCTTATCATCTACTAACTTTTGAAGAGTATCAAGGTTGATACCCTTGAACTCTACACGATTTGGATTTGTAAAACCAAATTTAGGAACACGTCTTTGTAGTGGCATTTGGCCACCTTCAAAACCAATTTTTCGCTTATAGCCTGAACGAGACTTGGCGCCTTTGTGACCACGTGTTGATGTACCACCATGACCAGAACCTTCACCACGTCCTATACGCTTTTCTCTGTGCGTAGAACCATTTGCAGGCTTAAGATTACTTAAATCCATATCTCAGAATATCTTTAGCTTATTTAACCTCTTCTACCGTAATAAGGTGCTTCACCTTATTAATCATGCCCATAATCTGTGGGGTAGCTTCGTGCTCTACCACTGCATTCATTTTACGCAGGCCTAAGGCCTCCATAGTCAAACGTTGACGCTTTGGGCGATCTATTACACTGCGAACTTGCTTAACTGTAATCTTGGCCATGATTGTCTTTTTAACCGTTAAATACCTTGTTCATTTCGATACCACGTTGACGTGCCACCTCTTTCGCATCACGCATCTTCAAAAGTGCATGAAAAGTTGCTTTTACAACATTATGTGGGTTTGATGACCCTTTGCTTTTAGCAAGAACATCATGTATACCTACACTCTCAAGCACTGCGCGCATTGCACCACCAGCGATTACACCAGTACCGTGACTTGCCGGGCGAAGGAACACTCTTGCGCCTCCAAACTTACCAGCCTCATCATGAGGAACAGTATCGCCAACAAGTGGAATACGAAACAAGTTCTTCTTGGCATCTTCTACAGCTTTGCTGATCGCTTCAGAAACTTCTTTTGACTTGCCTAAGCCAAAGCCTGCTATTCCGCTTTCATTACCAACAACCACTATGGCCGAAAAACCAAATGTGCGCCCGCCCTTAGTAACCTTTGTTACACGGTTTACTGCAACTAGCCTATCAACTAATTCCAACCCGCTAGGCTTAACTTTCTTAATATTTTTAATTCCTTTAAACATGTCTGTTTAGAATTTTAGTCCACCTTCTCTGGCGCCTTCTGCCAATGATTTAACCCGACCATGATATAAATAACCAGCACGATCAAAAGCACAAGCCTCAATGCCTTTAGCTAGTGCTTTAGCAGCAAGTGCTTTACCTACCAATGCTGACTTTTCAATTTTTGTAGCTGTTACAGCTGCAATATCCTTTTCACGTGATGAAGCGGATACCAGCGTATGCCCACTTACGTCATCTATAAGCTGAGCGTAAATCTCTTTATTACTTCTAAAAACCGATAAACGGGGAATAGAAACAGTTCCTGTGATAGTTTTTCTAATGCGAAAGCGAATGCGCTGTCTTCTATCTAATTTTGTTAAGGCCATCCTAGCTATTATTTTTTCGCTGCAGACTTACCTGCTTTTCTTCTAATAATCTCTCCTACGTAACGCACACCTTTACCCTTGTAAGGCTCTGGCTTGCGTAATGATCTAATTTTAGAGGCTACCATACCTAACAACTGATTGTCATAAGAGCTTAACATTATCATGGGGTTTTTACCCTTTTCCGATACTGTCTCCACCTTTACTTCATTAGGCACTAGCATCAAAATGTTGTGTGAGTAACCCAAAGACAAGTCTAAAACCTGGCCTTGATTGCTTGCGCGATATCCAACACCTATCAATTCCAATTTTTTGGTAAAACCCTGAGACACGCCAGTAATCATGTTGTTGATTAAAGAGCGATACAGACCGTGCATAGCACGATGCTGTGGCGCATCACTAGGACGCGATACGGTAATAATTCCGTTGTCAATTTTAACTTCTATATCAGGGTTAACTTCCTGATATAATTCTCCAAGCTTACCTTTTACCGTAACAACATGGTTGTTATAGCTTACTTCAACGCCTTGGGGAATACTAATGGGTAACTTTCCAATTCTAGACATCTCGTAGTGTTTTAGTATACGTAGCAGAGTACTTCGCCACCAACATTTTCTTGACGGGCCTGCTTATCAGTCATTACGCCTCTAGACGTAGAAACTATAGCAACACCCAAACCATTTTTTACTCTTGGTAACGCATCGCTACCCGCGTATTTACGCAGACCAGGACGACTGGCTCTGTGCAAACCGCGTATTGCAGGTACGCGGCTACCGCGATCATATTTCAGTGCAATTTTAATAGACCGCTGAGGGCCCACATCTTCCACTTTGTAATTGAGCACATAGCCTTGCTCCATAAGAATACGTGTGATATCAATCTTGATATTAGAGGCTGGAATTTCCACAACTCTATGCCCTGCCTTCATGGCATTGCGTACACGTGTTAAAAAATCTGCTATCGGATCCGTAATCATCGCAATTCTATATTATGCTTACCAACTAGCTTTCTTTACTCCAGGAATCAACCCTTGGTTTGCCATTTCACGGAAAGTAACACGTGAAATACCAAACTGACGCATATAACCACGTGGGCGTCCCGTTAATTTACAACGGTTATGCTTGCGCACCGGGGATGCATTTTTAGGCAGCTTTTGCAACGCCTCATAGTCGCCAGCTTCTTTTAAAGCAGCGCGCTTCTCAGCGTATCTTTCTACCAACTTTGCTCTTTTGACCTCGCGGGCCTTCATTGATTCTTTTGCCATGCTGTTGCTTACTTTTTAAAGGGCAAACCAAATTCTCTTAATAAAGCTTTTGCTTCCTTATCTGTTGTCGCAGTAGTCACAAAAGTTATATCCATACCGCTTATGCGGTTCACTTTGTCTATATCAATCTCTGGAAAGATGATTTGTTCTGTTATGCCAAGCGTATAGTTTCCACGGCCATCAAAGCCATTTTCTTTTATACCTCTGAAGTCGCGGATACGTGCTAAGCTAGATACGATCAAACGGTCTAAAAACTCATACATTCTATCTCCACGTAAAGTAACACGTGCACCAATGGGCATACCTTTACGTAATTTGAAGTTTGAAATGTCTTTCTTAGATTTTGTAGATACCGCACGCTGCCCAGCAATAATCGTCATTTCTTCAATGGCGCTTTCTACCATTTTCTTATCAGCAACGGCTGCACCAAGACCTTGACTTAGGCAAATCTTTGTTAAACGGGGAACCTCCATTACGTTACCGTATGAAAACTCATCGCGTAACTTGGCAACGATTTCCTCGTTATATCTTTTCTTTAATCTAGGTATTGTTTCCATACTTACTTAACTATCTCACCAGACTTTTTAGCGTAACGGGCACGCTTACCATTCTCATCACTTTTTCTCCCTGTACGTGTTGGCTCACCTGATTTAGGATCTACCAACATGAGGTTAGAAATATGCAAGGGTGCCTCCATTTCTATACGTCCGCCTTGCGGATTAGTTGCACTCGGCTTCTGATGTTTGTACACCATGTTGATGCCTTCTACAACTGCACGATTTTGTTTTGGTATCACACGGATTATTCTCCCGCTCTGACCCTTACTCTCGCCGGCTATTACCATTACGGTGTCGCCTTTTTTAATGTGAAACTTTGCCATGCGTGCAAAATCTTTTCTCAAGTTATAATACTTCTGGTGCTAATGATACTATCTTCATATACTGCTTGTCACGCAGTTCTCTTGCCACTGGACCAAAAACACGTGTACCACGCATTTCACCGGCAGCATTTAATAGTACACAAGCATTATCATCAAAACGGATGTATGATCCATCAGGACGTCTTACTTCTTTCTTAGCTCTTACCACTACCGCGGTAGACACTTGACCCTTCTTTACGTTTCCAGAAGGAGTAGCTTCTTTAATTGTAACCACAATTTTGTCACCTATAGACGCATATCGTCTTTTGGTACCACCCAGCACACGGATACATAAAACCTCTTTGGCTCCGGTATTGTCTGCTACTTTTAATCTCGATTCCTGTTGTATCATGATTACTTGGCTCTTTCAATAATTTCTACAACTCTCCACTTCTTGGTTTTGCTCAATGGGCGAGTCTCCATTATACGTACGGTATCGCCAGTGTTACAGTCATTGGCATCGTCATGTGCATGAAACTTCTTTGTAAACTTCACAAACTTGCCATACTTCGGGTGCTTAACTCTACGCTCTACAGACACTACTACTGTCTTGTCCATTTTATTGCTCGTTATAACACCAACACGCTCTTTGCGCAAATTCCTCTTATTTTCCATCTTACTCTGGTACTGAGGTTATTTTGTATCTTCTTCTAATTGACGCTTACGCAATTCTGTTTCAATGCGCGCAATATCTTTTCTGGTATCCCGTAACTTTAACGGATTCTCAAGTTGAGAAACAGTGTGCGTTAAACGCAACTTTGCTAGGTTACCTTTCTCATCCACCAACTTCTCACGAAGCTCTTGTGTGGTTAATTCTTTTATCTCTGAAGCTTTCATATTGTAAACCGAATTAAGCGTCTAAATCACGTCTTACGACCATCTTTGTACGAACAGGCAGCTTCTGTGCAGCTAGACGTAACGCTTCCTTAGCAATATCGCCGGGAACACCATCAAGCTCAAACATTATTCTACCTGGTTTAACAACTGCCACCCAGTATTCAACAGCACCTTTTCCCTTACCCATACGTACCTCAAGAGGCTTCTTCGTAATAGGCTTATCTGGAAAAATGCGTATCCATAACTGGCCTTCACGCTTCATGTATCGTGTAGCGGCAATACGTGCAGCTTCTATCTGACGAGACGTTAGAAACTCGCTATCTAAAGACTTTAAACCATATGAACCAAAAGCCAAGGTGTGACCACGCTGCGCGTTGCCCTTCATACGGCCCTTGAACATTTTTCTATGCTTCGTTTTCTTCGGCTGTAACATCGCCTCTATCTTTTAACGTTGTGCTTTATTTCTTCTTCTCTTCGGACCATTGTCTGGACGATTGTTAGCGGAACCCGCTTTCTTTGCCGTACCAATCATGTTCGACAAATCACGCTTTCCATAAACCTCACCCTTCATGATCCAAACCTTAACACCTAAACGGCCATAAGTGGTATGTGCCTCACTGATATGGTAGTCTATATCTGCTCTAAATGTATGCAATGGTGTACGACCATCTTTGTACATCTCTGAACGCGCCATTTCAGCACCGTTCAAGCGACCGCTTATTTGAATTTTTATACCCTCAGCGCCCATTCGCATTGCTGCTGCAATTGCCATTTTAACAGCGCGTCTGTAAGATATACGACCTTCAATTTGACGAGAAACACTATCAGCAACCAATTTGGCATCCAACTCTGGGCGCTTAATTTCAAAGATGTTAATCTGAACATCCTTGTTGGTGATTTTCTTTAGTTCCTCTTTCAGTCTATCTACCTCTTGGCCACCCTTACCTATAATAATACCAGGGCGGGCCGTAGTAATTGTTACTGTAACGAGTTTAAGGGTACGCTCTATTATTATACGAGATACACTAGCTTTACCTAATCTAGCATATAAGTATTTTCTAATCTTAGAGTCCTCAGCAATTTTATCACCGTAATTACGGCCTCCAAACCACTGCGACTCCCAGCCACGGATGTAGCCTAATCTATTACCTATCGGATTGGTTTTTTGTCCCATCTTCTGTACCGTGGATTAATTTTCTTTACTTCCTAAGATTATTGTAACGTGGTTAGAGCGTTTGCGAATACGATGGGCTCTTCCCTGTGGGGCGGCCTGAATTCGCTTTAACATTCTAGCACTGTCTACGCGGATCTCGCGAACAAACAAATTCGCTTCTTCTACGCGCTCGCCTTCGTTCTTCTGCTGCCAATTGGCAAGGGCTGAACGCACAAGCTTTTCCAAATTCATAGAGGCATGCTTCGGACTATTTTCTAAAATGAATAGTGCCCTCTGCACATCTATACCTCTTATCTGATCAGCTACCAAGCGCATCTTTCGGGGCGATGTAGGACAGTTACGCAAAGAAGCAAAAGCCACTTCCTTACGCGCCTCCTTCATCCTATCTGCCATTAATTTCTTTCTAGCACCCATCGTCTTAATTTATTAGCGTTTACCCTTATCTTTTTTATTACCTGCATGGCCCCGGAAAATACGCGTTGGTGAAAACTCACCTAGCTTATGCCCTACCATGTTTTCAGTTACATAAACTGGAATAAAGGTTTTGCCGTTATGTACGGCAATGGTCTGACCAACAAAGTCAGGTGAAATCATAGAAGCCCGAGACCATGTCTTGATCACTGTCTTCTTACCAGAGTCCACGTTGGCCATTACTTTCTTCTCAAGCTTGTAGTGGATATAAGGTCCTTTTTTTAATGAACGTGCCATACTATCCTATGCTTACTTCTTACGTTTTTCAATAATATACTGGCTTGAAGCCTTCTTGGGCTGACGTGTCTTGTAGCCCTTTGCGGGGATGCCATTGCGACTGCGTGGATGACCTCCTGAAGCACGGCCTTCACCACCACCCATTGGGTGATCAACCGGGTTCATAACTACACCACGTACACGAGGACGTCTTCCCAACCAACGACTGCGACCAGCCTTACCACTAACTTGCAAACCGTGATCTGAGTTAGAAACCACACCTATGGTTGCAAGACATGTTGTTAGAATCATGCGCGTTTCACCAGAGGGCATTCTTATTACAGCATACTTGCCATCACGTGCAACGAGCTGCGCAAAAGTACCAGCACCACGTGCTATGATTGCACCTTGTCCAGGACGCATTTCAATACAGCTAATAACGGTACCTAAAGGAATATCACTTAGATACATGGCGTTACCAACATCAGGTGTGGCACCTTTTCCAGATAGCACCGTTTGACCAACTTGCAAGCCGTTTGGCGCTATGATGTAACGCTTCTCTCCATCAGCAAAACTTAATAAAGCGATGAATGCTGTACGGTTAGGATCATACTCCACAGTTTTCACTGTGGCAGGGATTCCAAATTTATTTCGCTTAAAGTCAATCTCGCGATACAATTTTTTGTGACCACCACCAGTGTAACGCATGGTCATACGACCCTGGTTATTTCTACCACCGGACTTTGACTTTCCTTTTACCAGGCTCTTCTCAGGCTTATCAGCCGTAACAGCATTAAAGTCATTTACAACTCTAAAGCGTTGACCTGGGGTTATCGGTTTTAACTTTCTTACACCCATTACTCTTAGATATTGCCGAATAGGTCAATTACTTCACCACTTCTCACTTCTACGATAGCTTTCTTGTAAGCCTTTTTACGACCTTCAATCATGCCTGCTTTTGTATAACGCACACTGCGCTTAGCAGGCACTATCATAGTTCTAACACGCTCGATATTTACACCATAGAAAGCCTCAACAGCCTTTTTGATCTGAACCTTATTTGCACGTCTGTCAACTTCAAATGCAAACACATTAGCATCCTCACTCTGAGCAGAAGCTTTTTCGGTTATTATCGGTCTAATCAAAATATCCATGACGATAAATCAGCTTAACAATTGTTCAATTTTCTCTATCGAGCCTTCAGTTAAAACAACGCTATTCGCATTTAAAATAGTGTATGTGTTTAATTCTGAGGCTGTTACAACTTTTGACCCCTGTAAATTTCGGGATGACAAATATATGTTTTTATTGATACCATCAAGCACTAAGACAGATTTTTTATTCTCTATCCCTAAAGCAACCATCATATCGATATATGCCTTGGTCTTTGGTGCCTCCATTTGTGGCGTCTCAATAATTACAATTCCAGCATCTTTAACCTTCTGGCTAAGCGCGCTCTTTCTTGCGAGCTGCTTTACCTTCTTGTTTAGCTTAAAGCTGTAGTCACGTGGACGTGGACCGAAAGCCGTACCACCACCCTTTTGCACGGGGCTTTTTAACGAACCGGCACGCGCTCCACCAGTACCTTTTTGCTTGTGATGCTTTTTGGTTGTACGCGCAACCTCAGCACGCTCTTTAGCCTTGTGCGTACCTTGACGCTGGTTAGCTAAATATTGCTTTACATCTAAGTATATGGCATGTTCATTTGGCTCAATACCAAATATTGCATCGTTTAAAGTAACCGATCTTCCGGTTTCTTTACCTTCTGGGGTTAATACCTTTAGCTCCATAATTTCTCTACAATTACGGTTGAGTTCTTTGCTCCAGGTACAGAACCCTTAACAATGAGCAAATTCTTTTCTGCATCTACCTTTAGTACAACAAGGTTTTCAATTGTTATGCGCTTTCCACCCATACGTCCGGCCATTTTCATGCCTTTAAATACACGGCTAGGATCTGAACCTGCACCGATAGAACCAGGTGCGCGCAAACGGTTGTGCTGGCCGTGTGTACTTTGACCCACACCACCAAAACCATGACGTCTTACAACGCCCTGAAAACCTTTACCTTTTGATGTTCCTACAACATCGATGTACTCTCCTTCTTTGAACATAGAAACTGTTAACAGCTCGCCTTGCTCAATCGGATGACCTTCGTTGTAGAATTCAACCAATTTCTTTTTTGGCGTTGTATTCGCCTTTTTCGCATGTCCTACATCAGCCTTGGAAGCGTGCTTAGCACTTTTTTCTCCCCAACCGATTTGAACAGCATCGTAGCCATCGACATCTTTTGTCTTCACCTGTGTTACAACACAAGGTCCAACTTCTAACACAGTACATGGCATGTTTTTACCATCTGCGTTGAAGATGCTGGTCATTCCGACTTTTTTACCAATTAATCCTGGCATTATATCAGATTGTTAATTATTACTTAAACTTTGATTTCTACTTCTACACCACTAGGAAGCTCTAACTTCATAAGGGCGTCTATCGTTTTACTTGAAGAGCTGTAGATATCAAGTAAGCGCTTGTAGCTACTTAACTCGAATTGCTCACGACTCTTCTTGTTTACGTGAGGCGAGCGGAGTACCGTATAAATGCGCTTATTTGTTGGTAATGGTATAGGACCATTTACAACTGCACCGGCACTCTTCACAGTCTTTACGATTTTTTCCGCGCTTTTATCAACGAGGTTGTGATCGTATGACTTTAACTTAATTCTGATTTTCTGACTCATTTCAGATTATTGTATTAAACCAGTTCTCCTTTACTTTTCGCAATCACAGTCTCCTGAATGTTATTCGGGGTCTGTGCATAATGACTAAACTCCATAGAGCTTGCAGCACGACCAGAAGAAATGGTACGAAGTGCTGTTACATATCCAAACATTTCGCTCAATGGCACGTCAGCCTTGATAACTTGAGCACCATTGCGCGAATCCATGCCTTTTACCATACCTCTACGCTTGTTCAAGTCACCTACTATATCACCCATATATTCTTCGGGTGTTACAACCTCAAGCTTCATAATTGGCTCTAGTATTACCGGGTTGGCCTTTTTACCAGCCGTTCTCCAAGCCAATTTAGCCGCCAATTCAAAAGAAAGCTGATCAGAGTCTACAGCGTGGAAAGAACCATCTAACAAGGTAACTTTTAGTGCATCAACACCATAACCAGCTAAAGGTCCATTATTCATCGCTTCTTTGAAGCCTTTTTCTACAGAAGGGATAAATTCTTTAGGAACGTTACCACCTTTTACTTCGTTCACGAATTCAAGACCAACCTTGTCTGCAGCTGCAGGCTCTAGTTTGATGATGATATCAGCGAACTTACCACGACCACCAGTTTGCTTTTTGTAAACTTCACGGTGTTCTACAGTAGCTGTAATAGCCTCTTTGTATTGCACTTGTGGTGCACCTTGGTTACACTCTACTTTAAATTCGCGCTTAAGACGATCTACAATAATTTCGAGGTGTAATTCACCCATACCAGATATTACTGTTTGACCAGTCTCTTCGCTTGTGTTTACACGGAATGTAGGATCCTCTTCAGCCAACTTGGCTAGAGCAGTACCCAATTTATCCATATCTGCTTGGCTCTTAGGTTCTACAGCAACACCAATAACAGGCTCTGGAAACGACATTGATTCCAATACAATTGGATGCTTTTCATCGCAAAGTGTATCACCTGTTCTGATATCTTTAAAACCTACACCTGCACCAATATCGCCAGCCTCAATCATATCGATTGGGTTTTGCTTATTGGAGTGCATTTGGAAAATACGTGAAATACGTTCTTTTTTATCGGTACGCATATTCTGTACATAGCTACCCGCAGGCAACTTACCAGAGTATACACGGAAGAAGCATAAACGGCCCACAAAAGGATCTGTTGCAATCTTAAAAGCTAGCGCTGCAAAAGGTTCATCTGGATCTGGTTTACGTGATTCTTCCTCGTCTGTATCAGGATTCATGCCCTTAATGGCATCCACATCAATTGGTGATGGCAAGTAAGCCATAACCGCATCCAACATCGTTTGAACACCTTTATTTTTGAAAGCAGACCCACAAAGAATAGGCGTGATTTTCATATCAACAACCGCCTTGCGGATAGCGCCCATCATTTCTTCACGGGTAATGCTATCTGGATCTTCAAAAAACTTCTCTAATAGGTTATCATCGTATTCAGCAACGGCCTCTACTAACTTCTCACGATATTCTTCAACCGTTTCAACCAAATCAGCAGGGATTTCAATCTCAGTGTAGGTCATACCCTGGGTTTCATCATCCCAAACAATAGCCTTTTTATCTAAAAGGTCTACAACACCTTTAAAATCTTGTTCAGCACCAATTGGTATTTGAAGAGGCACGGGATTTCCGTTTAAACGCTCACGTACCTGCTCAACAACGTTAAAAAAGTCTGCACCAGAGCGGTCCATTTTATTAACGAATCCAATGCGCGGCACTTTGTACTTATCAGCTTGACGCCAAACAGTTTCACTTTGTGGCTCTACACCACCAACAGCACAGAACAATGCAACAGCACCATCAAGAACGCGTAAGCTACGCTCAACTTCAACAGTGAAGTCAACGTGACCGGGTGTATCAATGATGTTGATTTTGTACTCCATTGTATCATCTGTCTGCTGGCCATTTTCTGTAGGGTATTTCCAGAAACAAGTTGTTGCAGCGGATGTAATGGTAATACCGCGCTCTTGCTCCTGCTCCATCCAGTCCATGGTTGCTGCACCATCGTGCACTTCACCAATCTTGTGACTCACACCAGTATAATAAAGAATACGCTCAGTAGTGGTAGTCTTTCCGGCATCAATGTGTGCCATGATACCGATGTTACGCGTAAATTTTAAGTCTCTTTTTGCCATGATGTTTCTAGCTAATAATATTTTAGAAGCGGAAGTGTGAGAACGCTTTGTTTGCTTCGGCCATTCTGTGTGTATCTACACGCTTTTTAACCGCTGCACCTTCTTCTTTGCTGGCCGCGATGATTTCTCCGGCCAACTTAGCAGCCATGCTTTTTTCATTGCGCTTGCGTGCATAACTGATTAACCACTTCATGGCCATAGTTACCTTGCGGTCTGGACGAATCTGCATGGGGATTTGGAAGTTGGCACCACCTACTCTGCGGCTACGTACTTCTACGTGCGGCATTACGTTAGTAAGGGCTTGTTTCCAAGTTTCTAAACCGTTGCCTTCTGTTTTTTCTGATACGATATCAATAGCATCGTAGAAAATATCAAAAGCAAGGCTCTTTTTGCCATGAAGCATCAAGTTGTTTACGAAACGTGTTACCAACTGATCATTAAATCTTGGATCTGGTAAGAGTTCGCGCTTTTTAGCTCTTTCTTTTCTCATTTCTGATAATCTTCTTTAGCGGTTGCTTACTTCTTTACTTTAGGACGTTTCGTTCCGTACTTAGATCTGCGCTGTGTGCGACCTTCTACACCGGCGGTGTCTAATGCACCACGCACAATGTGATAACGAACTCCGGGTAAGTCTTTTACACGACCACCGCGTACCAGCACGATACTGTGCTCTTGAAGATTGTGACCTTCACCACCTATATAGGCGATTACTTCAACCTGATTCGTCAGGCGCACCTTGGCAACCTTACGCATAGCTGAGTTAGGTTTTTTTGGCGTTGTTGTGTAAACACGCGTACAAACCCCTCTGCGCTGCGGACAAGAATCGAGGGCAATAGACTTGCTTTTCTTCTCGATCTTGTTTCTGCCTTTGCGAACAAGCTGTTGAATTGTTGGCATACTATACCTGTTGATTATTAATTAGTTTCAAATTTTATACACCCCATTTCTAGGGGGCTGCAAATGTAGAACAATAAATTACTCCCACAATACATGAAACAAAAAGAAGATGAACGGTTTTTTACAAAGCTTTGAGACGGTTATAATAAGTTGTTTGAAGTTGATATTTAGACTTCAGAGGGAGACTTTTTAATTCTGACTGGCAGAATTAGTATTTTCAACACTTTTGTTGCCGATCTCTAAAGAATCTTACCCTTGAAAAATTCCATTTTTTTCGTCTTATTGATCATCTCCTGTTCATTTAGCACCAAAGCCCAAGAATATTATCCTGATTCAGCGGGCTTTCTGGGTTTCATCCCGATTCAACCCCTGCCTTTTACAGACAGCATCGGGGAGCCAAGTTCATATGTTCTACTCTCTGAAAGTAAAAAACAGGTTTTATCATTAGGCACCGCTATTCCGGGTCGAGATTTAATGCTTGTACCTGTTCAAGCAGCCTATCAATTGAAACTAAATGAGAATTACATCACTTTGGTGATTGCCTACATATGGAATAATACACCACATCATACCTTAATCAACTATGCCAAACACCTAAGGCCCATTGCCTGCTTAGACTTAGCCTACAGCAATAAAGATGGTAAGTTTCAATCCAGTGAGGCCAGCATTACGCAACGCGATGTAGAAATCAGGCAACACTACGCACCGGCAAGTACGCGCTACAATCGCTTTTTATTTGGAAATGACGGAAGTATCGTGCCCAAAGTATATCAACCATGGACTCAATTAAAAGCTAACGGCAAACTGGCTGATGTACGGGCCGTAAAAGCCAAGAATGGCATAACCGTTTGGAACAAAAAGGGAAACCCTGTAGACACCATTGCGTATGGTTCAGACATCTATATAATAAAGTATGTTGGAGAATTAAAACATAACCAGGGACGAAAAGCGCTGATAGCTTTAGATTTCTTCCGGTATTTAGATGATCTGCTGGTTCCATCAGACAGCAGTAATTACGCTTATGTTTATGACGCTTATTTATATAAGGGCAACGGATTTTTTGCTGGGTACAATGAAACAGGAGATCAGGCAAAGCCGACAACCCGATTTTATTACACGCATGCAATCACCATTAAAAACCCATGGGAGCGCGTAACCGATTTGGATATTCGTGAGTTATTGACCATTGAGAGAATTGACATTGAAGCATTCCGCGATAAAATCATCAGAACAGAAACCGCTCCCAACCCATTCAACTTTCCATATAATAAAAAGCCATTTAAGCTTCAACTTAAAAATGGCGAACTCTTACATTTTAAAGACAGCATTTACGAAGACTTGGAGTATTCCCCAACCAACCATTTTCAATTGGTGATACATACCGGCTTTAAAGACGACTACCTAATCTATAATTCGTTTTTTGAAGACAGTCGATTTCTGCTGCTTAACAAGCAGAATGGTGATACAAGCGCCATTTTTCAAGGCTATCCTTTTGTTTCTCCAAATGGACATTACATTATTAGCTTGAAAACACCTTATACTTATGGCAGTGGAGAAGCACAACTAGAAGTGCAAACACGTCAAGGAAAGACATACCATTTTGAATTAAATGCATTATTCGCCTACTGGAACCTGCCAAATCAATTAGAAGTTTATTGGCTAGATGAAAAGTCGTTCATACTTAAAGTAAAAGATGTAGAAAATGCATATTCCGATGAATCTGAGGCAAGCTTTTTCTATTTGAAATTCACAATTTCTGATAGCATTTAATGCTGTTCAAAGAAATGCTACATAGCATCTTTTTTAAATTGGCTCAGCATTGCTTAATCCTTAAATTGCGCCTCTTCTAGTTTACTTATGCGCGATTTTCTTAAAGACCTTAATGACGCACAGCGCGAAGCTGTTTTACATAAAAATGGCCCCAGCATGGTTATTGCCGGTGCGGGCTCTGGTAAAACGCGCGTGCTAACTTACCGCATTGTGCATCTTATGCAGCAAGGTGTAGACCCTTTTAATATTCTGTCACTAACCTTTACCAACAAAGCTGCGCGCGAAATGCGCGAACGTATCGGCAAATTGGTGAGCGAAAGTGAAGCAAAGAATTTATGGATGGGCACCTTCCACTCTATTTTTGCACGCATCTTACGGATTGAAGGCGGACGGCTGGGCTATCCAAACAACTTCACCATTTACGATGCCGAAGATGCTAGAAAGGTTATTACACAACTCATTAAAGAACTTAACCTAGATACAGACATTTATAAGCCAAAGATGATTGCCAATCGCATTTCATCTCTTAAAAATAGCCTTTTCACCCCAAAAGCCTACTTCAACAATGCAGAACTGATGGCACAAGACGAAGCCGCACGGGTGCCGTTAATGGGGCAAATTTATACAGCATATACAGAGCGGTGTTTTCGTGCTGGCGCTATGGACTTTGATGATTTGTTGCTAAAAACCAACGAATTGCTATACAAGTTTCCGGAGGTTTTAGCCAAATACCAAGAGCGCTTTAAATATATATTGGTAGATGAGTATCAAGATACTAACCACAGCCAGTACCTTATTGTAAAGGCGCTGGCCGCTAAATATGAAAACATCTGCGTGGTAGGCGATGACGCCCAGAGTATCTATGCCTTTCGCGGGGCCAACATCCGTAACATTCTTAACTTTCAGAAGGATTATGATGATGTTGCCATTTATAAACTGGAGCAGAACTACAGAAGTACCAAAAACATCGTTGAAGCGGCAAATAGCCTCATCGCCAAAAACAAAGATCGCCTTCAAAAAGAAGTATGGACAGCAAATAAGGATGGTGATCGCATCATTGTACACAAAGCGGTGAGTGATACAGACGAAGGTAATTATGTAGCGCAGAACATCTTTGACATTCAAATGAATGCTAAAGCGGCACCCAAAGAATTTGCCATTCTATACCGCACCAATGCCCAAAGTCGCAATTTTGAAGATGCCCTCAGAAGACGTAATATCCCCTACCGCATTTACGGTGGTGTAAGTTTCTATCAGCGGAAAGAAATCAAAGACTTTTTGGCCTATTTGCGTCTTGCCGTTAATCCAAAAGATGAAGAAGCTTTTAGACGAATCATAAATTATCCCCTTCGCGGCATTGGTGATACTACTGTAGCCAAGCTAACCATTGTGGCCAATGAGCACAATAAGAGCCTTTGGGAAATAGCCGAAAATCTACCGTTTTATAATACTGGTCTAAATAGAGGCATTCAACATAAAATCAATGATTTTGTGATTCTTGTTAAAAGCTATCAAGTTATAGCAGAAAAGCAAGATGCCTTTGCCGTGGCAGAGAACGTAGCTAAAACCAGTGGATTGGTGCGTTTACTGGGAGAAGACAAAACCCCAGAAGGCATTAGTAGGTATGAAAACGTTCAGGAATTGCTCAACGGCATGAAAGATTTTACTGAACAGCAACAACAACTAGATGAAGGTAACCCCAGCTTGGCAAGCTATTTACAAGACATCGCCCTCATAACTGACCAAGACAAGGACGACCCGAATGACCGAAATAAAGTGGCACTAATGACCATACATTTGGCCAAAGGTTTAGAGTTTTCTTATGTGTTTATTGGCGGCTTAGAAGAGAATCTTTTCCCCAATATGATGAGTATGGGCAGCCGTGAAGACTTAGAGGAAGAAAGACGATTGTTTTATGTAGCTTTGACCCGTGCAGAAAAAAAGGCTTTTTTAACTTATGCACATACCCGTTACCGCTGGGGAAAATTAATAGACTGCGAGCCCAGCCGTTTTATAGAAGAAATAGATGAGAAGTATTTAGATATTAAAGTTTCCGATTTTTCGCCATTTATGGCCTCTAGTGATGAGCTTAACAGGGCTTTTGGCCCCCCTAGAAATAAACCCGTTGTGAGTAAAACAAGCACCCCCGCGCCCCACAGGCCAGCTGCCATGCAGCGCAAAAATCTTAAGCCATTAGAAAGTGATGCTACTGGCGATGCTAGCCGCATTGCTGGTCAACTAGAATCTGGCACACGTGTTATACATGACCGTTTTGGCATGGGCGTGGTAAAGAGTATAGAGGGTGATGGCGCAGATCAAAAAGCAACGATTAGTTTTGAAAATGCTGGCGAAAAGAAACTCCTCTTAAAATTCGCCAAACTGCGCATTATGAGCAGATAGTTGAAGACCAAAAATCTCAACCCATAATCTTGAATCTTAAACATATATCCTCCCCATGGAGTATAATACAGCAAGAAGCGATTTAAAAATACCAGAATACGGTCGTAACGTGCAGCGCATGGTAGACCATTGCATGAGCATTGCAGATCGCAACCAGCGTAATAAAGTAGCCCAAAGTATCATAGATGTTATTGGCAACCTCAACCCACATTTGCGCGATGTGCCAGATTTTAAACACAAGCTTTGGGATCACCTGTTTATCATGAGTAATTTTAGGTTGGATGTAGATTCTCCTTATCCCATACCTACACCCTCTACTTTTGAGTCAAAGCCAGAGCGTGTGCCTTATCCTGATAAAAATGATAAATACAGACACTACGGTCACATCATCAGAAAAATGGTAACCTATGCTGTACAGCTAGAAGACGGGCCTTTAAAAGAGGGATTAATTCTTTCCATTGCCAATCAGATGAAAAAGAGTTATCTGATGTGGAATAAAGACACGGTTGATGATGCGGTAATTTTTCAGGAGTTAAAATATCTCTCTAAAGGCGAACTTGTACTCAGTGATGTTGAACTGGCATCAAACCATCAATATCGCCAACAAAGCCCTCATCAAAACCACCAAAATCGCAACCGTAATAAAGGGCGCAAGCCTAACAATCGTAAAAAATACAAGAAGTAAACGCTATACCTGTTTATGGCTACATTTAAGATTACTGGTGGCAAAAAACTCAAAGGCAGCATAACACCGCAAGGCGCTAAAAACGAAGCGCTACAAGTACTTTGCGCTGTGTTGCTTACACCAGAAAAAGTTACAATTGCCAATATCCCAAATATCAGGGATGTTAATAAACTCATCGAAATTCTTGAAGATCTTGGGGTTAAAATCCGCAAGAACAAACCTGGAGAATACACCTTTCAAGCAGACGATATTAACCTTGACTACCTACACAGCGCAGATTTCAAAAAAAAGGGCGCCTCGCTTCGCGGCAGCATCATGGTTGTTGGCCCGTTACTAGCACGATTTGGCAAGGCTTATATTCCAAAACCAGGTGGCGATGCCATTGGCAGAAGACGGGTTGATACCCACTTTGTTGGATTCATGGACCTTGGCGCAACATTTGAATATGATGCTGATGATTCCTTTTATCGGGTAGAAGGAAAAAACCTTAAAGGCACGCACATGCTGCTCGATGAAGCCAGTGTTACTGGTACAGCAAATATTGTGATGACCGCAGTTTTGGCAAAAGGCACAACCTCTATTTACAATGCGGCATGTGAGCCGTACATCCAGCAATTATGCGAAATGCTCAATAACATGGGTGCTAAAATCACCGGTGTTGGCAGCAACCTACTCATTATTGAAGGGGTAGAACAATTAGGCGGATGTACGCATCGCATATTACCTGATATGATAGAAATTGGTTCGTTGATTGGTATGGCTGTTATGACCAAAAGCGAACTCACGATCAAAGACGTTGCTTATGACAAGCTCGGCATGATACCTCTTGTTTTTAAGCGTTTAGGCATTCAATTTGAACGCAGGGGCGATGATATTTTCATCCCAGAACAAGAACATTATGAAATTGAAAGTTTTATTGATGGCAGCATAATGACCATTGCAGATGCACCTTGGCCTGGCTTTACGCCTGATTTATTGAGCATTGTCTTAGTTGTAGCTACGCAAGCCAAAGGCAGTGTGCTCATCCACCAAAAAATGTTTGAAAGCCGCCTATTCTTTGTAGATAAGCTCATTGATATGGGCGCGCAAATCATCTTGTGTGACCCGCATCGCGCCACAGTTATTGGTTTAGACAGAAAACCGCTCAGAGCCACAACAATGACTAGCCCAGATATTAGGGCTGGAATTTCTTTGCTTATTGCTGCGATGGCTGCTAATGGCACAAGTACCATTCATAACATAGAACAAATAGACCGCGGCTACCAAGATATTGATAAGCGTCTGAACGCTTTAGGCGCTGAAATTGTTAGACTTAATTAATTTTTAAAGAATCACTAATGAAAATGAAAACAACACTTTTTATAGGCGCACTGGCCTTGGCAGGTGCACTCGGTTGGATGACTTCAAACACTGAAGCGCCCGAAAATGTAGAATCTTTAGGTGCCAACGCGGTAACTACACCAGAACAAATGGCCACCCTTAATGTAGGCGACAAAGCCCCAGAACTGGCCTTTAGCGATCCTGACGGTAAACAGCGAAAGCTGAGCGATTTACGTGGCAAGGTTGTATTAATTGATTTTTGGGCAAGCTGGTGCCGCCCTTGCCGCGCAGAAAACCCCAACGTGGTGCGCACTTATAACACTTATAAAGACAAACTTTTTAAGAACGGACGCGGCTTTGATATTTTTAGTGTAAGCCTTGACCAAAACAAAAATTCATGGGTTAACGCCATAGAACAAGATGGGCTAGTTTGGGAAAATCATGTGAGTGATTTACAGTACTGGCGCAGCGAAGGCGCTAGAATTTATAACGTAAGTTCAATTCCTGCCACCTTTTTAGTGGATGGCGAAGGCGTAATTATTGCCAAAAACCTACGTGGCAGCGCCTTAGAAAAAACCCTTGCAAGCTTACAAGTAAAATAGTTGTTGCATTGCGCATAACAAAATCATGAAAAAGCCATCCTCCCACTATGGATGGTTTTTTTATGCCAAAAACTAAACAAGAGGCAGAAAACTGCCATGATGACACTGTTTATCACATTGGCAAAATAGTTGCTTTTGTGGTGCACCATTAGAACGAAGTCGTATGAAAAAGTCAAAGCAAAAAAATATTGATAACCATACAGAAGAAACGATGAATGGCCAGGCAGAAACAGCCGAAAAAACGGTTGAAATAAATGACAATGAGGAGACTAAAGAATCAGCTCCTGAAGACCAAATAGCCATGATAAAGGAAGAATTAGCCAGCGCCAAAGACCAAAACCTGCGCTTATATGCAGAGTTTGAAAATTACAAGCGCAGAAATGCCAAAGAGCGGCTAGAGCTCATGAGCACCGCAAATAGAGAGGTAATGCAGGCGATGCTTCCCGTGTTAGATGATTTTGAACGTGCCCTCAAAAACATAGAAAAGTCTGAGGCCAACAAGGCCGTTCTAGAAGGTGTTGAGTTAATCTACACCAAAACCATGGAAACGCTAAAACAAAAAGGCCTAAAACCTATGGAAAGTAGCATTGGCCTTGACTTTGACGTAGAGCGTATGGAGGCAATTACGCGTTTACCAGTTTCTGATCAAGAACAACATAACAAGGTTATGGATGAAGTAGAACGCGGCTACCTTTTGGGCGATAAAGTTTTACGCTATGCCCGTGTGGTAGTAGCACACAATGAATAAAGTTTTCTGCACAAAGCAGAGTAAGAATTAACAAGCATGGCAAAACGCGATTATTACGATATTCTAGGGGTAAGCAAAACTGCAAGCGATGAGGAAATTAAAAAAGCCTATCGCAAAACAGCACTTAAATACCACCCAGACAGAAATCCAGACAACAAAGAAGCCGAAGAAAAATTCAAAGAAGCGGCAGAAGCCTACGAGGTTCTGCGCAATCCTGAAAAACGACAGAAATACAACCAGTTTGGGCATCAGGCATTTGCCCCCGGTGCTGGCGGCTATGGCGGCGGACAAAACATGAATATGGATGACATATTTAGCATGTTTGGTGATATTTTTGGCGGACATTTTGGCGGAGGAGGATTTGGCGGCTTTGCCGGTGGCCAACAACAAGGTGCACGCGGTAGCAACTTGCGCGTTAAAGTGAAATTAACGCTTGAAGAAATTGCCAATGGTGCCGAAAAAAAGTTAAAAATTAGACGCAGCGTACCCGCAGACGGCTTGCAATTTAAAACTTGTACCATCTGTGGTGGCAGCGGACAAATACAACGCGTTACCAATACCATTCTAGGCCAAATGCGCACAGCCAGCACCTGTCATAATTGCCACGGTAGCGGCAAAGTAATTGGCGATAGACCAGCTGGTGTTGGCGCAGACGGACTCACACAGAAAGAAGAGGTCATCTCTGTTAAAATTCCAGCAGGCGTGGTTGATGGCATGCAATTGCGCATGCAAGCAAAAGGTAATAGCGGTCCTATGGGCGGCCCTGCTGGTGACCTCATGATCTTAATTGAGGAAGTGCCTCATGCCGAGCTAACGCGGGATGGCGAAAACATTCACTACGAATTATTTATCAGCTTTCCTGATGCAGCACTAGGCACACAGATTGAAGTACCTACCATAGGCGGAAAAGCGAGATTAAAAGTAGAACCAGGTGTACAAAGCGGAAAAATTCTTCGTCTTAAAGGCAAAGGGCTACCAAGCGTAGAGGGTTATGGCCGCGGAGACCAACTGATACATATAAACGTCTGGACGCCTAAAAAGCTTTCTAAAGAGCAAGAGCAATTACTAGAAAGCCTGCGTACAGATCCTAATTTTACCCCGGCTCCTGGCAGAAATGAGAAAAATTTCTTCGAGCGGATGAAAGAAATGTTTCAGTAAAAAAACATCAATACTTATTAAAATCCCTGCAATTAGCGGGGATTTTTTATTTGAGGGCAAGCAGGAACGCCACCGTATCAACGCCATCTGCATAATCCCAAAGGGCGGGGTTTTGGGTTTGGCCAAAAGGCACATCGCCAATACCAGAGCCTACAACGCATTGCAGTTCTTCGCGCTGGGCTACCAATTGGTTTCTGAGTTGTTCCTCATCCGTAAAGCGCTCATAATGCACTACAGCAACAGGGGTGTGTAAGCTTTCATGTTCTTTTAATATCACAAAACCATTTTCTAGAAAAGGTTGCTTGTTCAGCATAAAAATGGCCCTGTAATAGTCATAGTTATTGGCGTATTTATGTGCGTTAACCACCTCACTATAATTCATAATAGCCTTAAAAACGCGATTTATATCAAAATCGGCAGGCATATAAAGCTTGCTCACATTGCGACAGCCAAGTCCATAATATCTAAATAAGTCCTCACCCAGAGCCTCTAATTCTTCATCAGACGTAGTCTTATTTATTACGGCAACGCTAGTGCGATTTTTACGGATAATGTTTGGATATTTTTCAAAATAGTAATTAAAATATCTGGCTGAATTGTTACTACCTGTTGCTATAACAGCATCAGGCTGCTCTATCTTATTTACAAACGATATGCGCTTTCCGAGCTCAGGATCAATTTCAGCAATAACTGCTGCCAACACAGGCAAGAGGCGTTTATCATCGCTGCTCAATTTTGCAACGACATCATGTCCAAAAAGCAATACAGAAAGAAAATCGTGAAACCCAACTAACGGAATGTTACCCGCCATGATTACGGCTACTTTCTTTGGAGAAATCTCATGATTTATAGCATAACGCTGTGCCCATTCTGTTAAATGCTCTGGCGTTAACACCTGCCCCCACGCTGCCAAAGCGTATTTAACATTATCTTCTGTAAACCATCCGTTTTCTGCCTTACTCTTAGCTATAGCCTCTTTTAGTGGTGATGAAAACTTGGCTACAAGTGGATGAGAACCAGACGAAGGCGAATTAAACGCGCGTAAAAATGCACCTACTTCAGCAAAAACTTTCACACGTTGCATAATATCAGACATCTGCGTGGATTGTGTTGTTAAATTTGTGGGGCAAATGTAAACACCTTAAATCATGGCTATTAAAATAACTGATGAATGTATAAACTGTGGTGCATGTGAGCCAGAATGCCCAAACAATGCGATTTATGAAGGTGCAATGGAATGGCGTTTTAGCGATGGTACCAGTCTTCAGGGTAATATCATAACCCCAAAAGGTTCTAAATATGATGCTGACTCTGCGCAAGAACCTGTTAGTTATGACCTTTATTATATCGTTACCGATAAGTGCACAGAGTGCAAAGGCTTTCATGAGGAGCCCCAATGCGCTGCCGTTTGCCCAGTAGATTGTTGCGTTCCTGATGAAGATCATGTAGAAAGCGATGAAGAATTGCTGGCCAAAAAAGACTTTATGCATCTTTAACCACGCAATGTGTACTTTAGCATAAATTTTCAATAAATCCTTAACTCACAGCTTGCAATGTGAGATCAGCCCTGTAAATTTTTACGGGGCTGATTATTTATGTTCTGAATTACACCAATTTGCATTTTTACACGTTTCTATGCATACGATGAAAAAATTCTATTTGAGCATTGCCTTAGCACTTATTACACATAATGCGTTTTCGCAAAGTCCACAAGACGTAGAAAATGAATTAGCACGTTTGGGAATAAACAGCGTACAACTGCGCACCGAAGAAGAACGCCTTGCGGCATCAGACACGTTCTCTATGCTGCTTGACCAAATTATTAACAGTGAGGCAGCATTTAATCACCCTTTTGAAAAGGTTAAAAACTTGAGCAAACTCCAATCGCCAGATCAGAATTTTAGAATATACACTTGGAGTGTGCCCCTGCGCAACGGCAGCTTTGCTTTTTATGGCCGATTAGTGATCAAAGAGAAAAACACTTTTTCAGTTATTGCACTTATTGATAATGGCGTAAATATTGAAAATCCAGAATTTCAGCTTTTAAAAGCAGACCAGTGGTATGGCGCTGTTTACTATGACATTATAAAGACCAAGCATAAAAAAAATACCTATTACACCCTGCTTGGCTATCGCCCCAACAATAGCAGCCATAATGAAAAGGTGCTAGAAGTTCTTGCTACAGATAATTTAGAACCTGTGCGCTTTGGCAGTAGAATATTTAATACGCCAACCTTGAATGGCATGAATTATCAGCGGCCGCCATTCCGGCTAATTCTGCGTTACAATCCGAAAACGGTGGCTTTTTTGCGCTATATGGCTCAAGACGATAAAATAATCATGGATCATCTTGCGCCACCTGATGCCAGCCAAAAAGGACTTTGGGCTTATTACGGCCAGGATTTTACGTATGATGCCCTTTACTGGGAAGAAGGGATGTGGCAATTGCAAGAAAACATCGCCCTAAAAGGTACCTCTCAACCAAACACAGTTAGCCCAACACAACAAGGGTTACCAGAAAAGCAATAAGGCCTATTGCTACCCATGTTACCCTTATATGAAGATTATAACCCAAACTAGCTAGGGCACCCAATTTTTCTACTTTTGCCCACTCAATAACAACTCCTTAGTTCTTCTATGAAAAAGCACAATTATTCCGCAGGCCCATGTATTTTACCTCAAGAAGTTTTACAACAAGCTGCAGATGCTGTCATCAATTTTGACAATTTAGACCTCAGCTTGATAGAAATCAGCCACCGCAGTAAAAACTTTGTTGCTGTGATGGATGAAGCTGTAGCCTTGGTAAAAGAACTTTTGAATGTACCAGATGGATATTCTGTAATCTTTTTACAGGGCGGTGCAAGCCTTGAGTTTTGCATGATTCCGTATAACTTTATGCGGGTAGGCGGTAGTGCAGCATATCTTGAAACAGGTACTTGGGCCAAGAATGCTCGTAAGGAAAGTGAATTATTCGGAACCACAACTGTAGTGGCTTCATCAGAAGACCAAAACTTTAGCTATATACCTAAAGATTATGTAATCCCTAATGATGCGGATTACTTTCACTGCACAAGCAACAATACCATCTTCGGTACGCAGATGAAACAATTCCCCAAAAGCCCTGTGCCTGTTATTTGCGATATGAGCTCAGATATTTTTAGTCGCACAATAAATGTTGAAGATTTTGCCATGATTTATGCCGGGGCACAGAAAAACTTGGGGCCTGCTGGCGCAACTGTTGTTATTGTGAAAGATGAATTACTCGGCAAAACAGGTCGGCAAATCCCCACAATGCTTGATTATAGTACGCATATAAAAAAGGAAAGTATGTTTAATACGCCTCCTGTTTTTTCTATTTACGTAAGTATGCTAACACTACGCTGGTTAAAAAGCAATGGCGGTGTGCCGTGGATTGAAAAGATCAACCAACAAAAGGCAGACTTGCTTTATGGCGAAATTGATCGTAATCCGCTTTTTAAAGGCACAGCAGCTACAGCAGATAGAAGCAATATGAATGCAACCTTTTTACTTAGCGATGAGGCCCTTCAGGAAAAATTTGATGGCATGTGGAAAGGTGCAGGCATTAGCGGCATAAATGGTCACCGTAGCGTTGGGGGTTATCGCGCAAGCATGTATAATGCCTTACCGCTTGAAAGCGTACAGGTATTGGTAGACATTATGAAGGAGCTAGAGCGTACAGCATAAAAACAATAAAAACAAAAGCATGAAGATTTTAGCAAACGATGGCATTTCGGCATCAGGAAGAGAAGCCTTGATTAATACAGGACACGAACTACTTGATGTAACCGTAGCACAAGACCAGCTTAGCAACTACATTAACCAAGAACAAGTTGAAGTACTTCTGGTACGCAGTGCAACAAAAGTGCGCAAAGAGCTTATTGACGCTTGCCCAAGTTTAAAAATTATTGGCAGAGGTGGCGTTGGCATGGATAATATAGATGTAGACTACGCACGCGAAAAAGGTCTTACAGTAATTAATACACCTGCTGCAAGTAGCCAAAGTGTTGCAGAATTGGTAATGGCACACCTTTATGGCATGGTGCGTTTTCTGTATGATAGTAACCGCCAGATGCCATTAGATGGCGATTCTAAATTTAAAGACCTGAAGAAAAGTTACGCTGCTGGGATAGAACTAAGCGGTAAAACGCTTGGTATTATTGGCTTTGGCCGCATTGGTCAGGCGTTGGCCAAAATAGCTCTTGGTGTTGGCATGAAGGTGGTTCAATATGATCTTTACAATACACCCGAAAATATCAACGTTACCTTTTTTGATGGCCAGAGCCTATCATTTAATGTGCCCAAACTTGAATTAGACGCATTACTTAAAACCAGTGATTTCATTTCACTACACGTACCCGGTGGCGATGTTATCGGTACCGAAGAAATTGAGAAGATGAAAGATGGTGCTGCCATTATTAATGCAGCCCGTGGTGGTGTGGTTAATGAAGATGCACTTTTAGATGCGCTTAATTCTGGGAAACTAAAATATGCCGCATTAGATGTATTTGTAAATGAACCAACGCCCGCTGTAAAGGTGTTAATGAACCCGCACGTGAGTCTTAGCCCGCACATTGGTGCAGCTACATTAGAAGCTCAAGACCGTATTGGTACCGAGTTGGCTGATTTGATCAATCAGCACAAATAACCAGTCACAATTCTTTTTTTCCCCATCGCTGTGCGCCTTAGGCGTGTGGAGGTGGGGTTTTTCTTTTTTGCAACTTTGGAAAAAACCAGAACATGGCGGAAAACAAGGCCAAACAGAATTAAGGATCAGTATCGGCATTTTTAGGGATATCGGAAGAAGGATTAAGGGCGAAGGATA
>CAYQDW010000016.1:0-42859 GCA_964416385.1 uncultured Cryomorphaceae bacterium
CGCCCATCCACCAATCCGCCATCGCCTTTACTGCATGGCAATGATTTCGCCATCAAAAAAGCGGAAACTGTGGGTGCTGGTATTTATTATAAAATCTGAGGTGTGTGCCTTATCACCGGCCGGATACCAGTCGCGTTCATTTTTATTGAGTAAAATGAATAGGCCTTTCTCATCTCCTGCGGCCATAAAATTCTCGCGGTTGCCATCAAAAATAGGTAGGGGGGCAAGGCTGTTAAGTTGGTCGTATGTTTTGCCGATATCAGAAACGGCCATGCCAATTTCACTCACGCCCATCACTTGTGTGGGTATAAATGGCATGCTCTCGGTGTAATACAAGTTTTTACGTGCAATAAACTCAATGATATTATTGTCCATATCATAAAAGTACATGGCCTTGCTTTCCCACTCCGGAAAGTCGATCATCTCTTCTTCATTAAAAGAAAGGAGTTTTACACGATCTGTTAACCAGTTTTTAGCATCTGTTTCTTTGTTACTGGGGATGTTAAATGCTACGTGGTAAGGGGTAACATCATCCCTGCGCGTAAATGTGAGACGTGTTTTGCCGATACGAAATGTGGCACTCTGTAGGCTCTTAATGAGCAGGGGGAATTTTAAAGTATGATTGTAAAATTCTATGGTTCTTTCCAGATTGGGGGTATAGAGTGTCAGGTTTTGAATCTGCATCGCTTGTAGCTTATAAATGAACCTAAACATGTACGGTACATGTTTTAACAAGGGGCCAAAATTACGAACTATTACTTAACCGTAAATCGCGTTTAATACGCCTGCAAGACGTATGCCCGCCTGAAGCAATCTTTTATTTACGATAGCGATGCAATCATGATTATATTCATAGCTTAACTTTCCGCTTTCTGGCAAATCATAAACCTTTGGGTGTAAGGCTTGGCTTTCTAGCGCCCAGTCTAACACAGTGCTTTTTTGCCACATGGCTATTTGGTCTTGTGTTGCTGTATTAATCCATGTGGTGTATTCTGTGTAGCTCAACTGTTGATAGTCTATCAGGTCACTATCCCAAATACGGTGTAGATTTGTTTTTTGCCACATAAATTCCAGTTTTACGCTATTGCCACCACGGTCTGTACCATTGCCAACGTGCAGCGGTTGGTGAATATCGCCAACAAGGTGTACCAAACATTTTAAGGCAAAGGCTTCGTCTATGCCATAGTTGCCGGTTTCTAGCTCGTTTACATAATGCGCAATGGCCATAATTACATCGCCTTCTTCTGGTGCGCCATGATATGTTTCACCTTCTTTAATGGTACAGTAATGCCAAGGACTTAAGCTATCAAACTTGCTTTCACTTTTTATAAAATCCATGTAATTGGCACACATGGCCAGGCTTTCATCCCCCAAAACACGCTGTACATTTTTTTGTGCCTTTTTGTTAAGGTGCTGCCAAGCAATTTCACCTACCACACGATGCCCGGTTTGTCCCCAGCCATAAGCTGTTAATGTAGCAAGTATCAATCCGAGAGATGCAAAAGTTCTTTTCATTTGGTATGTAAAGCTTTAAATTTTATTTGGGTTCTTCTAAACGCACGTGTAAAAATTAGGGTGCATGCTTACGCTGCATCAAAAAAAGTATGGGCAAACCAATTGCCGTTGGGGCCAACCACGGAATCCAATACGGCTCAAAGCTACGCAGATTAACTAAAATAAAGGCTGTAAAAGTGGCGATATAGGTACCCATCATCATACCAATGTGTTGGCGTAGCCATTCGTTTTTTGCCAGTGGTTTTTGGCTGTATACCTTGCGATAGTTGTTTAGGTCTCCCAATACAAGCAGAACACTTAGGCTGCCAAATACCAGAAGAACCACATTAAAAGTACTTATCATTAATATGCCGTTTACAGCACCTAAAAGTAAGATGAGCCAATCAATGATAGCCGGTTTTAGACTTTTGTTTTTTGTAGCGCGGTAACCATTTAGATTGGTGTAGAGCGCAAATAGTGCAATGAATTTTAAAAAGAGATTACCTATAAGATGTGCAACCAGCAGCCCAAAAATACTCACCATAAGCATACTTATAAAGAAGATCTTGCCATTTGTTTTGTGAAAAGGGGTTCCCTTTTTTGCAATGATGGCGATTAAGCCCGTAACCAAAGCGGTAAAACCTCCAGCCACATGTAGCATTAAGGATATTTGTCTAAGTGTTTCCATTTGGTGTATTTAAGGGTTGATGCATACATCTTGCATTGTGGTTATATTAAAAGTAAAATGAGCAGGATGCTGAATTAAAAACCTCATCGCTATGCTGCACTTTGGAAGGTGTATATTTAACCAAAAATAAAATGAATCCAGAAATACTTTTTAATGTTGTAAATGCCATTGCAATGGTAGCTTGGGGCTTACTCATTGTGCTGCCTGGTGCTGCTATTACGCGTATTTTTATACGCAGCGGCATAGTAATATTGTTGCTAGCGGCCATATATGCCACGTTAATTGTTGCCTATTTTGATCCTAAGGTAATGCAAGATTTTAGCTCCCTTAGTGGCGTAATGCACCTGTTTACAGATCCTATGGGTGTGGTTGCTGGCTGGACACACTATTTGGTCTTTGACCTATTTGTTGGGATGTGGATTACCAATGACGCATTAAAAGCAGGCGTAAATAGATGGTTGGTGTTGCCATGCCAAATTTTTGCATTTATGTTTGGCCCCATCGGGTTTCTACTTTACTACGGTGTGCGTTTTTTTGTGACTAAAAGTTTGAAGGTCAATTTGTTTGCTGAGCAATAATGCATAGAATTCTACTTTATGGTGCCAATGGGTACACGGCTAAACTCATTTTAGATGAAATCTTAAAAAGTCAATTGCCCAAACCCTTACTCATTGGGCGCAATGCCCGGGCTATTGAAGCGCTGGCAGATAGCTATATGTTAGATTTTGCAGTGGCAGATGCACAAGATATTGGCCACGTTCTTAAAAAACAAAAAAAGGCGCGGGTGCTCATTAATGCTGCTGGGCCTTTTGTAGAAACGGCTCTTGATATAGCTACAGCATGCATTGCGCACGGTGTACATTATATTGACATAACGGGCGAGATTTCCGTTTTTCAACAGTTACAAACCCTAGATGCGCAAGCCAAATCTAGAGGTGTCATGTTGCTGCCCGGTGCCGGCTTTGATGTGGTGCCAACAGACTGTTTAGCGTTTGCACTAAAACAAAGTATGCCACAAGCTGAGTCTTTGGTTTTGGCTTTTGCAGGCCTCGGTGGGGGCAGTAGCCGTGGTACAGCACTTACGGCCATCCGGCAAATAAGCAATACCACTTGGATGCGTAAAGATGGCCGATTAACGCCAATACCGTGGCGCAAAGAGGTTAGGAAAATTGATTTCGGCCCAATAAAAGCAACGTGTTTACCCATACCTTGGGGAGATTTAGAAACGGCATGGTTTAGCACAGGTATTGCCAACATCATGGTTTTTACACCCTTTTCAAAAAAGATCAGGCGTTGGCTGCCAATACTTACATGGTTGGCATCAGTAAGCTGGATAAATAAGATTTTGAGGATGTATATCTCCCGTAACGTAGAAGGGCCAGATCAAATAACACGCCAACGCGCACAAACACATGTTATTGGTGAAGTATCTTCAGGTGCAAAAACCCTAAGAATGCATATTAGCACACCAGAGGGGTATACATTTACAGCACATAGTGTTGTAGCCATCGTTAAGCGTATTATAAAAGATGATTACCGTACCGGCTATCAAACGCCCGCCACTGCATACGGGTATCAATTATTAGATGATATTCCTGGTGTAAGCCGATTGAGCAGATGACTTGCTTTTAAACAGAGTTCTGTTTTTAATTTAATCGCGGTGTAGCAAAGAATTGCATTACCGGTATCCGCACTTTAAAAGAACCGCCAGTGCTCAATCTGTTAAAAATATAGTACCCCTTCATTACGCCAATGCTGGCGCGAAGATTACAGCCGCTCGTATAAGTGTGTTTATCGCCAGGACCTAAAATTGGTTGCTGCCCAACCACGCCTGCTCCAGCTACTTCGCTCGGGCCATCGCCGGTGTCATAAATAAACCAGTGTCTTCCGGTAAGTTGTACGGTATCCGGACTATGATTTTCTATGGTAACCGTATATTGAAAAACATAGAGTGGCCCCTGTTTACCAAAGTATCTTCCTTGGTAAATGGTGTTTACAGAAACTTTAATCCCCTTTGTTGTTGAAAAAACCATATTAGATCAGAAGAAAGCTAATGAGACCCACTAAAAATAAGAAAATACCTGAAACAAAAAAGTAGCTGATATTTACAATGATAAAGTTTAAAAAGGTGGTGAAACTGCGTTGCTGGTAAAAGTTTTTTAAAGCGAAAAACAGATAGACCGGAAAAACAAAAAGAATCAGCATAAATGCCCCGTTACCAAAGAATAATTTGAGGAGCATTGCAAGGGCTATAATCACAAAAAAGGCGGTTTGTGTGTGTATAGAAAAGATAAAGTGGTCTACATAGTAGTAGTCTCTCTTGTAAAAATATTGCGTTTTTAAAACCAAGGCCATAATTGGTACAAAAAGCAGGAGGATGATAATTAAGTTGCCTTTGATGTAGTTTAAAAACTCTGTGAAACTCATTAGGGCAAGCTTCAAGGCGTAACTGTAATAAAACTGATTGAGCGTTGTTGGTTCTACATTTAAAGTACTGAGGGCGTTTTTTATCGGCACTCTTGGATTTTTAGATGCGAATTTGAACATACGTCCAAACAAAGTTTGCGCTCCGCCATCAGTAAATTGTACGTCTAGTGTGTTTGTGTTGGCATCATTTTGCGGCAACGCGATGTAGCGTTCTAGTTCGGCCACGTTTTTTGCCGCATAATCAAAATACGCTTTGTTGCGGTTAGTAGGGGGGAGGTTGAGCGCTGTTAAGGCGCTATCCACAGTTGTGGCAGGGTTTTCTTTTACAAATTCAAGGATTTCTTTTAGTGTAATAACCTGTAATGAATCACTGAGTGCCGGCAAATCGCGAACTAAAACATCTTCTAGAGTAATGCTGTCTGGCTGGGCAAAATCAATCAGCCTATCGTTTTTGGGCTTGGTAGATTCTAAATCAGCTACATTGTTAAAGCCTCTGTCAATACGATTGTTAATTGAATTTAAGCCTAAGGTTACCAACACAACCAATAAAAACATCCTTATCGGGGGCAGGTAAGTGGCCTTTTTACCAGATACTACGGCTAAACTTAATTTCCCTGGATAGCGCATTAGCGGCCAAATACTGATGTAAAATTTAGAGTCAAAGGCAAATAAATTAGCCAACGCATCTAAAATTAATTGACCAATAGTGGGCTTTGCAATATTGTTAAGTTGGCCACAATCAGGGCAAAAGTTTTCATTATGTAGCGCTAACCCACAATTTAAACACGTATCACCTTTTTGTATCCTACGTTTCATCGCTGCACTGGCCGTTGCATAAATTTATTGATACCAATTAAACGGTCATAGCGAATGCCAATTTCTCGGTGGTAAACCAAGATGGTATATTCATTAGAAGTTTCCCAGTGGCTGCCTTCAATCTGGGTTTCATCAGCCAGTTGTGTTGCTTCGTTTACCACAACATATTGGTAGTTATAATATCCCTGCTTTAAGAGAATTTTTCCGCGATATGCCTTGGTTTGGGGGTCATATTGCAATTTAAACCGTGGGCTTATACGCCAGTCGCTAAGCTGCCCGAAAACATAAACATCACCTTCTTCTATGGGGTCTGATGCCAGATAAAAGTCAAACCAAGCGTAATCGGCTTCGGTTTCAGGTGTTGTGCTATTTAATCGCCTGATAACAAAACGGCCATTAATGTCTTCATTAAAAGAATAACGGGTGGCAAGTCTTGGCATTTCGGGTACCAAGTAAACAGTGTAGTTAGAGTCTAGTACTGTTTTACGCGTGTTTAGTGTTAATTCAGTGAGCTGTTTGGTATCAAAGTTTCTAAACTCGTTACCGCCATAAAAAGTATTCTCACCTTCAAAGTTATAGTCGATCTGTTGATTTTTAATGAATTTAGGTTTGATGTCTATGCGTGCATTGTCCCAACGGCCATTTTGCACAACATTTACATAAAGGTCAAAAAACGGATTTGGGATGTCATAACCGATATGTGTAAGTGTGAAATTGAGTTGCTGGTGGGTATCACGTTCTTCTAATCGCGTGGCTCTAATGACATCTGCCGTAACGGTAACTACATTTTCATATACCATAAACCTGCGCGTAAGTACAACATCTTCGGGGTTGTTATTCTTGTAAACTACCAGAACGTAGTTGCCGCTTTTAGAAATTTTAATGGTATTGTTTGGTATGGTTAGCCAGTAGTGCGTGTACGGAATATAGGTGTTCAAAGAGAACTCGTAGTTCTCTATATAATAGTCTTGTAAGCCTTCTAAGTATTCTGCTTTTAACAAATCGCTTGGTTGCCAATCATGGGTGCAGTGAATGAGGGTGTAGCCGTAGTTGGTAAAATCAGGACTTAAATCATCAAAGTCTAATCGCAATTGATCAGCGCCACCAAAGCGCAATATGGGTAAACCAAAAGGATCTGAAATTGGCCTTAATTGTACCGTGGCAATATTGGCTTCATAAATCTGGTCGGCATACAGCATTTGTTTTTGATCAACATGGCGCTGCGCATGCGTATATGGGGCAAGTATGGCGAGCAAAACCAACAGGCAAAAGCCTCTAAAGTGATATGAAATAGACGTGTTCATGGCTTGCAAAGTAGAAAAAATAAGGCTCTGCAGGTTATCTGCGGCATATCTGTAAAAAACATGATAACTACCATGTGTCTAAACGTGGTTTTTCTAATTTTGCGCGCGATTTTTAACGGCAATTTCCACATTTAAGAAAATGTCCAGAACAATTAAGATAAAGAGAGGCTACGACCTCAAGCTAGTAGGTAATGCGATTAATGAAGTTGAGAATCTAGAGCTCTCAACCACCTACGCCCTCAAACCAACAGATTTTCCAGACCTCACCCCGAAATTGATTCTTCGCGAAGGCGCAGAAGTAAAGGCCGGAGAAGCGGTTTACATGGATAAAGATCGGCCAGAAATAAAATTTTCTGCGCCGGTTAGCGGTGAAATCACCGAGGTTAGAAGAGGCGAAAAGCGCAAAATTCTCGAAATAGTAATCTTAGCGGATAAGGAAGTTAAGCATGTAGACTTCGGGGTTAAAGACCCGTTGTCGCTTTCGCGCGATGCGATTGTGGCTACCTTGCTTGACTCAGGTGCGTGGCCTTTATTGGTAGAACGTCCCTTTGGCGTAGTACCCAATCCTAAAAACACCCCTAAAAATATCTTCGTTACAGGGATAAACTCGGCTCCTTTGGCAGCTGATATAGACCTCACCATAAAGGGCGAAGAAGAAAATCTACAAGCAGGATTAAATGCGCTTTCCAAATTAACTGATGGTAAGGTTTACCTAAGTTTAGATGGAGATGCAAAGCCCGCACAGGCACTTACGCAAGCCCAAAATGTAGAAATCGTGTATTTCACAGGTAAGCATCCAAAGGGTAATCCAGGTGTGCAAATGCATCACCTAGCGCCACTCAATAAAGGTGAGCAGGCGTTTACAGTTACTTTGAGCGATGTGATTATTATTGGCCGCTTGTTTACAACAGGGCACTATAACCCTACGCGCATCGTGGCCATGTGTGGCTCTGAAGTGGCACAGCCCAAGCATTACGCCATGCGTGCAGGTGCAAATCTTGAACGTTTGATTAACAGTCAAGTTAAAAATGAAAATAGCCGAATTATCAGCGGCAACGTACTTACAGGTACGCAGATTGATAAGAACGGTTTTCTTGGATTTAAGAGCACAGAAATCACTGTGTTGCCAGAAGGTAATACGCCAGAATTTTTAGGCTGGATATTACCTGGTTTTGAAAAGTTCTCTATGAGCAGAACATTTTGGAGTTGGCTACGCCCCAAAAAGGCCTATGCGCTAAACACTTCTATGCATGGTGAAGAGCGCGCCTTTGTAATGACGGGCATCTATGAGCGTGTTTTTCCATTTGATATTTACCCCGTTCAATTGATAAAATCCATCATGGTTCAAGACATTGAAAAGATGGAACAATTGGGTATTTACGAGGTTATAGAAGAAGATTTCGCCTTATGTGAAGTTATAGATCCTTCAAAATTACCTGTTCAGGAAGTGGTGCGCGAAGGATTGAATTTTTTACGCAAAGAAGTAGGTTAAACATAGTTAGTAAGTAAACATGAAGTTTGTTCAAGACATCTTTGAGAAACTCCACCCTTTGGTAGAAAAGGATGGTAAGCGTAACGTATTTTATCCGTTATATGACTCTATTCATACCCTGATGTTTGTTCCGGGGCATGCCACGCAAAGCGGCGCTCATGTGCGCGATGCAGTAGACATGAAACGCACCATGATTATGGTAATCTTTGCTTTGGTACCTGCATTGTTGTTTGGTATGTGGAATGCGGGATATTGGCATTACTACGCCTTAGGTGAGCAGGGTACTTTAATAGATAACGTGCTCTTCGGTATGACTAAAATACTCCCGATGATCATCGTTACCTATGCTGCAGGTTTAGGTGTTGAAATTTTCTTTGCTTGGATACGCAATCACCCTGTAAACGAGGGGTTCTTGGTTTCAGGTTTGCTGATTCCTTTAATTATGCCAGTAGATATCCCACTATGGATGGTTGCCATTTCAACCATTTTTGCAGTGGTTATTGGTAAGGAAGTTTTTGGCGGTACGGGCATGAATTTGTTAAACCCAGCCTTAACGGCACGTGCCTTCGCGTTTTTTGCTTATCCACAGTGGATGAGTGGCGATAAAATTTGGGTAAATACAACAGCAGAAGCAGGCCAAACGATGGTAGACGGATTTTCTGGTGCAACTGCACTAGGTCACCTAGCAACCACCGTGGGTAAAGGTTTGGGTAACCCTGAAACACAATCTGTTGTAAGCATGTTTTCTGCAGAGGGTAAATACAGTATGTACAATGCATTTATGGGTTTTATCCCTGGTTCTATTGGCGAAACGTCAGCTTTGGCCATATTAATAGGTGCAGCGTTTTTAATTTATACTGGTGTTGGCAGTTGGAGAATCATGCTTAGTATGGCCATTGGTGGCTTGGTGATGGGATATATCTTCAACGCATTTGCGGTAAATGAATTTATGCAAGTAAACCCTGTGCATCAGTTGCTTTTAGGAGGATTCATGTTCGGTATGGTGTTTATGGCTACCGATCCGGTAAGTGCTGCCCAAACCACAACTGGGAAATGGATTTATGGCTTTTTAGCTGGATTTTTCGGTATCATGATTCGCGTATTCAACCCTGCGTATCCAGAAGGTATTATGCTCGCAATACTATTTATGAATGTGATGGCACCTTTAATAGACCATTACGTTATCGAAGCAAATATCAAAAGGAGATTAAAACGCGCTAATGCTTAAGAACAATGAACGTAAACAGTAATAAATACACCTATCTATTTGCAACCGTAATGGTTGTTGTTGTGGCCGTTTTGCTTTCTGGTTTGTTTTTGGTTTTAAAGCCATATCAAGAAGCAAACATTGAATTAGAGAAGCGCCAGAATATTTTAAAATCAATAGGTATCGTTGTAGAAAGAAGCGAAGCTGCAGAAGCTTTTGACCAATACATCAAGCAAAGTTTGGTGGTTAAAAATGGTGAGATTGTTTCTGATGATGCCATGCAAGCCTTTAATATTGATATGGCAAAAGCCATTCAAGTTGCGCCAGAAGAGCGCGAGGTACCATTATACATCGCTGAAAAGGATGGTGAAAACTTCTATATCATCCCCATGCGCGGAAAAGGCCTTTGGGGCCCTATTTGGGGTTACATCGCTATGTTGAGTGATGGCAACACTGTAGCAGGAGCAACCTTTGATCACAAAGGCGAAACGCCAGGTTTAGGTGCTGAAATTTCTAATGCATCATTTCAACAGCAATTTGATGGTAAAACCATTATGTCTGATGGCCAATTTGTTTCTATTACCGTCATTAAACCAGGAAAAACGGTTAATCCATCGCATGAAGTAGACGGTATCTCTGGTGGTACCATTACATCTAACGGGTTAAGTGATATGCTGGCCGATTGCTTCATACCTTATGTAGGTTACTTTAAACAGAAAACCGCTCAATTACAGTAAGAAATGAGTACAGAAATTAAAACAAAAACGCGCGAACCGCTTTTTAGCAAGAAGAATCAGCGTCTACTCACAGATCCTTTTAATGATAATAACCCCATTACGGTACAAGTACTCGGTATTTGTTCTGCACTTGCCATTACCGTAAAGTTAGAACCTGCAATTGTAATGTCACTTTCGGTGATGTTTGTTTTGGGTATGGGTAACGTGGTTATCTCATTAATGCGTAATCTCATCCCCAACCGTATTAGAATCATCGTGCAGCTTGTGGTTGTTGCTACGCTGGTAATTGTTGTTGATCAATTTTTACGTGCTTTTGTGTTTGACGTGAGCAAGCAGCTTTCGGTATTCGTGGGGTTGATTATTACCAACTGTATCATCATGGGTCGTTTTGAAGCTTTTGCACTTGGTAATACACCTTGGCGTTCGTTTTTAGATGGTATCGGAAATGCGTTTGGTTATGCGGTAATTCTTGTAATCGTTGCTTTTGTGCGCGAGTTGTTAGGAAGCGGCGCATTATTCAACAAACAAATTATTCCTGCCAGCTGGTATCTTAGTCCTACTACGGGAGAAGGTTTTTATGCCAACAATGGTTTCTTCTTGTTCCCGCCTATGGCCCTAATCGTAGTTGGAATAATCATCTGGATTCAGCGTTCACGTAATCGTCAATTAATCGAAGAGAACTAATCTCCCCTAGAAGTTATGCAAGATTTAGTTAATCTATTTGTTAAGAGTATTTTCGTTGAGAACATGATTTTTGCCTATTTCTTGGGCATGTGTTCTTATCTAGCCGTATCAAAAACGGTTAAAACAGCCGTTGGTCTTGGTGTTGCTGTGGTGTTTGTATTAACGATTACGCTACCTGTTAACTGGCTACTTGAGAATAAAATCTTAAAAGCTGGTGCGCTAGAGTGGTTACTTGGTGCCGATGCAGCAAGTACTATTGATTTGAGCTTCTTGAGTTTCATCATGTTCATTGCAGTTATCGCGAGCATGGTGCAGCTTGTAGAGATGGTGGTAGAGCGTTATGCGCCTGCATTATACAATGCATTAGGGATCTTTTTACCGCTAATTGCTGTTAACTGTGCTATTCTTGGTGGCTCGTTGTTTATGCAAGAGCGTAACTTTAATAGTGTTGGTGAGGCTACTGTTTATGGCGTAGGTTCTGGTGTTGGTTGGTTTTTGGCTATTGTAGCTATTGCAGCAATACGCGAAAAGATTCGCTATTCTAATGTGCCAGCGCCACTACGTGGTCTTGGAATCACATTCATCATCACTGGTTTGATGGGTATTGCATTTATGAGTTTTATGGGCATCAAGCTCTAATTTGATAATAAAAAGTCATTATGTTTTTATCAAGCACAATTATTGTCTATAGCGTACTCTTTTTTGCGCTAATCATTATTTTACTTGTTACAATTCTATTGCAGGCAAAAGCAAGACTTGCGCCTAGCGGGCCTGTTACATTAACCATTAATGGCGATAAGGTTGAGGTAGAATCTGGTGGTACACTGCTTTCTACTTTAGGTAACAACAAAATATTTCTCCCATCTGCATGTGGTGGTGGTGGTACCTGCGCGCAGTGCCGTTGCCAAGTGATAGAAGGTGGAGGCGATATCTTACCTACAGAAACTGGGTACTTTAACCGCAAGCAAATTGCTGATCATTGGCGCTTAGGCTGCCAAGTGAAGGTAAAAAATGACATGACCATTAAGGTTCCTGAAGAAATCTTCGGGATTAAGAAGTGGGAAGCAAAAGTGGTTTCTAATTACAACGTGGCGTCTTTCATCAAAGAGTTTGTAGTTGAAATCCCTGAGGATATGGATTATAAAGCAGGGGGTTATATTCAAATTGAAGTACCACCTTGTGAAGTAAAATATGCCGATATAGATATTACTGCCCATCCAAAAGAGCATCCAGGTGAGCCTGACAAGTTTAAAATGGAATGGGACAAGTTTAACCTTTGGCCTTTGGTCATGAAGAATGACGAGGAAGTAACCCGTGCGTATTCTATGGCCAGCTATCCAGCAGAGGGTAGAAGAGTAATGCTTAACGTTCGTATTGCCACACCACCTTGGGATCGTGCTAAAAACGGATGGATGGATGTAAACCCAGGTATAGCTTCATCCTATATTTTTAACCTCAAGCCAGGTGATACATGTACTATTTCTGGTCCTTATGGTGAATTCTTTATCAAAGAAACGGAGGCAGAAATGCTTTATGTAGGTGGTGGTGCTGGTATGGCTCCAATGCGTTCTCACCTGTATCACTTATTTAAAACTGTAAAAACGGGTCGTAAAGTATCGTACTGGTATGGTGGTCGCTCACGGAGAGAGCTTTTCTACATCGATCACTTTAAAGAGCTAGAAAGAGATTTTCCTAACTTTAAATTTTATATGGTGCTTTCAGAACCTTTACCAGAGGATAATTGGAAAGTTAAGAAAGACCTTAGCGATGAAGAAGGTGATGGTTTTGTGGGCTTTGTGCACCAGTCTGTAATCGATAATTATCTAAGTAAGCACGAAACACCTGAAGAAATTGAATTCTATTTCTGTGGACCGCCTATGATGAATGCAGCCGTTTTAAAGATGGTTGATGATTTTGGTGTGCCACCAGAAAATGTAGCTTTTGATGACTTTGGAGGTTAATCAATAAACAAAAAAGCCCCTTAATTTTATAGGGGCTTTTTTTTGCCTTAAAACATGAAGTTACTGTATTCGCTTTTATCCCTTTTCATTATCAGTTCTTGTGCCTTAGAGCCAGAGCAATATCTTATTAAAATAGCTGGTCCTACACAAGGAACCACCTATCATGTGAGTTATGTAGCAAATACAGACGCGCTAGATTTAAGGCAAAGCATAGATTCTATATTGGATGTCATTGACCAAAGCATGTCGTTATGGGTGCCTAACAGCACTATTAGTAGAATTAATAAAGGGGATTCAATAGCCGTTGATGATCATTTTCTGGCTGTTCTTACAAAAGCATTGGCGGTTTCAAAAGCTTCAGATGGCGCATTTGATGCAACCATATCACCTTTGGTAAACGCTTGGGGTTTTGGGCCTGAGGGCATCGCGGCAATAGATAGTACTAAAATTGATTCACTACTTACGCTTACAGGATATCGTAGGGTTAAAATTAATGGCAACTACATAAATATGCCAATGGGCATGCAACTCGATTTCAATGCCATTGCACAAGGATACACAGTGGATGTATTATCCGCTTTCTTAGAGGGAAAGCACTTGCATAATTATCTGGTTGAGGTAGGTGGAGAAGTGCGTACAAAGGGCAAAAATATAGCTGGTAAAAAGTGGACGATTGGTGTAGATAAACCAGAGGAGCACTTGGCAGAAGCAGCTGAACGCTACCAAATTATCGTGGCGCTAGATAGCTCATCATTGGCCACAAGTGGCAATTATCGCAAGTTTTGGGTAGATGAATTAACAGGCATAAAATATGCGCATACCATAAATCCTAAAACTGGATATCCGGTAAAATCTAGGCTGTTAAGTGTGTCAATAATTGCGTCAGATTGTATCTCTGCTGATGCTTGGGCAACGGCTTGTATGGTAGTTGGTCTAGAGCGCGCGAAAGAAATGATTAATAGCATGCCAGAAATGGAAGGCTACTTGGTCTACTCTGATTTTGAAGGGAAAATGCAGGTCTGGCAATCTGCAGGTTTTGCACGTTACGTGCCCTAACCTCTGATTTTATTTTAGAAAACGGTTTGCAATTTTTTGCGGAACGTTGAGTACCCCTGAGTCTTTTAGTATTTGCCCAAAGCGGTTTTGATTGTGTTCAGTGCACTCTTTGTTCTCTTTACAAGACCTTTTAATGGGCTCTACATCACTGCCCTCGGCTTTTTCAGTATAATAATAGTTGTAATCTATATTTTCAGAAGGAAGAAAAGACGAGCCTACGCCTAAGAAGTAACCGCCAAGCATACCGATCATCCAAAAAACAGCAAATATTATGAGGAAGCGTTTTTTATCTTTCATATGGCAGATATTTTGTGCAAAGGTATAAAAACGTAAGCTGCTGAAATCTATTTGTTGAGGTAACAACAGTTTAAAGTGTGTGTGTGGTCTATGCCGCTTGATTTTGGTTTTTACAGGTGTCTTCTGGCAAGGCGCCACAAAAACTACAAGCTTCTCCTTCTTTGTTTAAATAAGGACTTTGGCTAGCGCATGTTCCAGAAAATTCACCATCTTTTTTGGCCCATATTTTTATGGCAATTCCTGCTACGCCAAGACCTAAGAGTAATATGGTTAATCCTATAAGTTTTAATGCAACCATTTTATTGAGCTTTTTCTGCCCACAAAGGTACGTATGTTTCTAAACGCATTGTGCTTAAAAATGCAGAAGATTCGTCAAGAAATTATATTCACTTCAGGCTCAAGGGTGATGCCAAATTTATTGTAGACAGAAGTGATTACATAGTTTGCTAAGGTCAATATATCATTGCCTGTAGCAGTGCCGTAATTAACGAGTACAAGAGCCTGAAGCGCATGTACACCCGCGTCTCCTTGGCGATATCCCTTTAAGCCACATTGTTCTATCAGCCAGCCTGCGGCAATTTTTTTCAATCCAGCGCCAGCGTCATATTCTGGTAGTGTTGGATTTTCTTTTTTTAAGGCTTCGGCTATTTCGTTAGTAACTACTGGGTTTTTAAAGAATGAACCCGAGTTACCCAGAACTTTAGGGTCTGGAAGTTTACTTTGTCTAATAGCAATAACAGCATCACTTATATCTTTTATGGTAGGTGATGAGATGTTCCGTTTATCTAATTCAGCCTTTATCGCACCATAATTTACAGAAAGACTATGTGGCGTTTTTTTTAGCTTTAAACGAACTTTGGTGATGATGTATCTATTCTTCAAGGTAGTCTTAAAAACACTTTCTCGGTAACCGAAATTACATTCTTGTAAGCTGAACGTTCTTTTTTGGGCGGTTTTAACGTCTATGGCATCTAGACTATGAAACGTGTCTTTTAACTCCACCCCGTAGGCACCAATGTTTTGTATGGGGGCGGTACCAATATTACCAGGGATAAGCGATAAATTTTCTATGCCACCAAGTGCGTTTTCTATTGCCCATAAAACTAATGCATGCCAGTTTTCTCCCGCACCAGCTTCAATTATAGCATATTCATCATTTTCTTCAATTATATGCTTGCCTGTTATGGCCACATGTAAAACGGTGCCTTCTACAGGTCGAGTTAAGAGCATATTACTGCCTCCACCTAGTAACAATGCCAAATCATGGCGATGAGGTGAGTTCAGTAGAAAGTTTTGAAGTGCTGCTTCGTTATCAACAGAAACAAAGGTTTTCGCACTAACATCTAAGCCGAAGGTATTATAATCTTTTAAGGAAAAGTTGTGCGCAATGATCACCTTTGGGTACCGGGATATTGGATTAATGCTTCTCTTAAAATGGCTACACTTCGCGTTAAATCTTCTTTTTTAAGTACATAAGCCAATCGGGCTTGTTGTTTGCCTAAAGTGGGATCTGAGTAAAAGCCAGACGCTGGTGCCATCATGATGGTTTCGTTATCTAACGCAAAAGACTCTAACAACCATTGCGCAAATTTATCTGCATCGTCAACAGGAAATGATGCTACACAATAAAAGGCACCTTTTGGCATCGGGCAAAACACCCCTTCAATGCTATTTAATCCTGCAACCAACAAATCTCTGCGACCTTTATACTCATCATTTACCTCGGTGAAATAGCTTTCTGGGGTATTGAGTGCGGCTTCGCTTGCTATTTGTGCATAAGTGGGAGGGCTTAATCTGGCTTGTGCAAATTTTAATGCGGTATTAATAACGCCTTCATTTTTGCTAACGAGCATCCCAATCCGTGCACCGCACATGCTGTAGCGCTTACTTACAGAATCAATCATAATGGCATTTTGCTCTAGACCTTCGAGGTTCATTACAGAATAATGCTTTGCGCCATCATACGTAAACTCGCGGTAAACTTCATCAGCAATTAGATACAAATCATGCTTTAATACAATTTGTCTCAGTTTTTCGAGCTCTTCTTTGCTATAGAGGTACCCAGTTGGATTTCCTGGATTGCAAATGAGAATAGCCTTAGTTTTAGGTGTGATGAGTTTCTCAAATTCTTCAATTGGGGGTAGTGCAAAGCCCGATTTGATATCGGAGATAACAGGCACAACCTTAACGCCTGCGCTTTGTGCAAAACTGTTATAGTTGGCATAAAATGGCTCTGGAATAATAATTTCATCACCATCATCCATGATGCTGCCAAAGGCGAATAGCAGCGCCTCAGAGCCACCAGTAGTTACTAAAATATTACTCAAATCAACGTTAATATCTACCCCGTGATAATAGTTTACCAACCCTTTTCTAAGACTTTCAAAACCAGCAGAATGGCTGTATGCAAGCACATCAATATGGCTATTTTCTACCGCCGCTGTGGCTACTTCTGGGGTTTTTATATCTGGTTGGCCGATGTTGAGATAATAAACCTTGCGCCCGCGCTTAACTGCCGCTTCAGCAAAGGGCACTAACTTTCTGATTGGAGATTCGGGCATTAGTTTGCCCTTCTTGGAGATACTTGGCATAGCTTGTATAAATAAAAAAGCCCCGCAAAAATACGGGGCTTTTTACTCTAAAAGGGTATTTATTTTTTAGAAACCTTTGAGGTGGTTTCTTCTTTAACGGGCACAGTTTGTACCTGCTCTTTAGGCACAACTTTACCTTTAATAGTTAACGTGATGTTACCCGTTTTTGCATTGCTTGTTACCGTAATTGTCTTGTGAAAATTGCCCATGCGATTGGTGTCATAGTGTACCATAATCTCGCCAGATTCTCCAGGGGCAATAGGGTTGCGTGTCCATTTTGGTGTAGTACATCCGCAACTTGCACGTACGTTTGTTAAGATTAATGGCTCTTTTCCTGTATTTGTAAAAACAAAAAGGCGATTGCCATCTGCACCTTGATCTATGGTGCCATAATCGATTACATTCTGTTCAAATTGAATCTCCGGTGCATTTGGATTTACCTCTTGTGGAACTTCAGTTTGTGCAAATAGGGAAGAAATTCCGAAAAGTGCGATTCCAGTGAGCATTAAGACTTTTTTCATATCGAAAATTTTATGTTTTATGAATGATAATGTATCAAAAATCAGTCCAAAGGTAATGTTTATGTCTAATTATAAAAGTGCTTATGCGTGATTTGCAAGGCAGCAAAACTTATGGCTTAGTGCCATATCATCAAAAATTAATCCTTTAATAGAAACAATTGTTGCAGGCGGTTTAACTTTGACGCCCTAATAGAAAAACGATCTCATGTCGCAAGTACCTGGTGCATATAATCCTTTAGAATTAGAAGGTAAATGGTATACATATTGGTTGGAGCAAAAATTCTTTCATGCCGTTCCAGATGAGCGCGAAAGCTATACGGTTGTAATTCCTCCCCCAAATGTTACAGGAGTGTTGCACATGGGGCACATGCTTAATAATACCATTCAAGATGTGTTGGTAAGAAGGGCACGGCTGCAAGGTAAAAATGCCTGCTGGGTACCGGGTACAGATCATGCCAGCATAGCTACAGAGGCGAAGGTTGTGGCTAAACTTAAGGCTGAAGGCATCAATAAATGGGATATTTCTAGAGATGATTTTATCGCGCACGCATGGGAATGGACTCATAAACATGGCGGCATCATTTTAGAACAGCTCAAAAAGTTAGGTGCCAGTTGTGATTGGGACCGCACCGCCTTTACTATGGATGAAGTGCGCTATGAATCTGTTATTAATGTTTTTGTAGATCTATATCGAAAGGGGTTGATTTACCGTGGCTACCGGATGGTAAACTGGGATCCTGAAGCCAAAACCACCGTTAGTGACGAAGAGGTAAATCACATTGAGGTTCAAGGTAAGCTCTTCTATTTAAAATATCAGGTTGTAGATAGCGATGAATTTCTCACCGTGGCAACCACACGGCCCGAAACTATATTTGGTGACGTTGCGGTATGCGTTAATCCAGAAGATGAGCGTTATCGCCATTTAAAAGGCAAAAAGGTGATAGTGCCTATTGTAAACCGCGAAGTGCCTATCATAGAAGACGCCTATGTTGATGTTGAATTTGGTACTGGGGCCTTGAAGATTACCCCTGCACACGATGTTAACGATAAAGAAATAGGCGATAAGTACAAACTTCAGGTTCTTGATGTGCTCGATGACGCGGGTAAGCTAAATGAACATGGCTTGCACTATGCAGGTAAAGATCGTTTTGAAGTAAGAAAACAAATTGCCAGTGAGCTAGAAGCCAAAAATTTACTGGTAAAGGTAGAGGCATATACCTCTTCTGTTGGTACTTCTGAGCGTACAGGTGCCATAATAGAGCCAAAGCTAAGCTTGCAGTGGTTCTTGCGCATGAAAGATTTGGCCGCGCCGGCACTAGAACACGTCCTCAATGAAGACATCAAATTCTTTCCAAAAAAGTTTGTGAACACCTATCGCCATTGGATGGAAAATGTGCGCGATTGGAACATTAGTCGGCAATTGTATTGGGGCCACCGCATACCCGCTTGGTTTTATGGTGATGGTGCTGATGATTATGTTGTGGCAGCTAACGCCGCAGAAGCTGTGCAATTGGCCTCGTCTATAACAGGTAAAGAACTCTCTGCCACAGATTTAAAACAAGACGCTGATGTTCTTGATACGTGGTTTAGTAGTTGGTTGTGGCCGATTAGTGTTTTTGATGGTATACGCAATCCCAACAATGAAGAGCTTAACTATTTCTACCCAACAAAAGTGTTGGTTACAGCGCCAGAAATTTTATTCTTCTGGGTTGCGCGCATGATTATGGCAGGCTATGAATATCAAGGCCAAAAGCCATTTGACGCGGTTTATTTAACCGGTATTGTGCGTGATAAGCAAGGCCGCAAAATGAGCAAGAGCCTCGGCAATAGTCCAGATCCGCTAGACCTTATTGCAAGTTATGGCGCTGACGGTGTACGGGTGGGTATGCTCTTGAGCTCTCCCGCCGGTAATGACCTTTTGTTTGATGAGGACCTTTGCAAACAAGGCAGCTTTTTCGCCAATAAAGTATGGAATGCCATGCGCTTGGTTAAGATGTGGGAGGTTGATGAGAACGCAGCACAGCCAGAACATGCAGCAACGGCTATAAAATGGTTTGAAAACCGCTTAAACCAAGCGCTTATTTCTCTTGAAGATAGCTTTGATAAGTACCGCATGAGCGAAAGCTTGATGACAGTATATAAATTGGTGTGGGATGATTTCTGTAGCTGGTTTTTAGAAGCTATAAAACCAGACTATGGCACCCCAATAGATGGGGTAACCTATACACGTACAATTGCTTTTTTTGAGGATTTACTCAAGGTTATGCATCCATTTATGCCATTTATTACAGAAGAGATTTGGCATTTACTCCGCGAAAGAAATCAAGGCCAAACCATCATGTTTGAACCTTGGCCCATTGGCGGAGCGGTTGATGAAGACATTTTACAAGGGTTTGCTTATTTGGAAGAAGCAATCATGGCCATCAGAACCTTGCGCAAAGAGAAAAATATCAACCTTAAAGAAAAGCTGGCATTATTTGTTCTTAAAGGAAGTAATTACAGAAGCGATATGGACGCCTTGCTTTGCCGCTTAGGACATACACAGCCCATAGAGGTGATTTCAAAAGAATTAGATGATGCTTTTTCCTTTCGCGTAGGCGCAACGGTTTATTTCATTCCTGCGCAGGGGTTAATAAACGTTGAAGAAGAAATTGCGCGTCTTGAAAAAGAATTAGAATACCAAAAAGGCTTTTTAAACGCAGTTTCTAAAAAATTAAGTAATGAGCGGTTTGTGCAAAATGCACCCGAAGCAGTGGTGGCCATAGAACGCAAAAAACAAGCAGATGCAGAGGCTAAGGTATCTGCCATATCCGAGCAACTGCAAAAATTAAAAGCTACCAATTAAGCTGCTTCTTGATTAAAAACAGCTTTAAAAGCATATGAGGCCCGGCAAACACGTTTTGTGCTTTTGTCGGGTCTAATTTTTCTAACAAATATTTTTAGCAAAACAGTTCTGCGATCTATCTCATAGAAGCGCGCGTCCAGCTCTAGAAAATCACCTGCACTGGCTGTTTCATATAACTTAAAGGAAACTTCTAGCAAGTCTTTTTTGTACTCTGGTGCCACTTTGGCGAGGCAATTAGCAGGCTCTTCTTGGGCATTTTCTATCAGTTTTAAGAGAACCATTAAATTCAAACGCCCATTTGCATCGCAGTTTGCTGTTGTTACGCAATAGGTTGTTACATATTTGTTTTGGGCGCACTTTTTTATTTCTGCTAATAGATTTTTCATCGCTGTTTGTGTAAACAAAAAAAGGTGCTTCCTTTTTGTGGAAGCACCTTTTGGTTATGATTTAATCTTCTTTTACGTGTGTGTTATAGCGCTTCCTTTTTTATACAAACACACGCAAGCATCCACAAATTGTGTTTGCGGTTGTTGCGATTTGATTTTTGTGTTTGTACTTGAAGCATAGAATCAAAAGTAATAAATCAATTTACATATATGCTGCTCTCAATCCTTTTTAGAAACACTTTTCCGTTTCCAATTCAAATAAGCCTCCCAGAGTTGTGCTGATGAATTTGAATTTTGTTGAATGATAGTATGCAAATCAGTGAGGTATGTGGGCTGCTCTATCTTGCCAAATTCAACGAGAATGGCAGTGCCGAGCTGTTGGTACTTTTGATAGGTAACCGTGTGCGATACCAGATTTAATGCACCCAATGCCGCACGTATATTTTTTTGCTGAAAGTAAATCTCAGCCTTGCCAAGAGCAGCCATGTAGAATCTTGGCGAAATTTCAAGCGCTTGGTCATATTGCGCTAAGGCCAAGTCATACTTGCGTTGAAATTTATAAACATCACCCAACTGCTTTATGGTGTTCATGTGGTATGGTGATAGCCGCAACGCTTCTTTAAAGTCGCTTTCTGCCTGCGGAAGTTGTTGCTTGGCGAGGTGACCCAACCCTGTAAAATACAGCATTGGGGTGTTGTAAATATCCACATCAAAAAAGTTGTTTTGCGCGGCAGTGCCAAAATTTAGCATACCAACTGGGTTTTTACTCAGATAGGCATCAACGGCTTTTGCGGCATTGCGCTCTCCACGAATTCTGTGGCTGGCAATCCAAAATCCTAAAAATGCGAGCAACAGTATGGCACTGTTAAGCACCTTGGGTTGCAACATAAAAAGCGGCTTTTTTAAAATTTCTTCCTCTTCAGCAAGCCTTAATGCTTCGGCTACCAACAAGACCAACAACCCCACAACAACAGGCCGTTCAATAGGGAATTCACCCAAACCATATAACGCAAAAGCGATAAGTCCAAAAATGCTGGCCATTGCATAGTTGCGTTTTTCGCCATCGGTATGATTTAAAAGTTTTACGCCAATAAATAAGAGTAGTAATTGAAAAGCAGCCAAAGCAATCCATGCAGGGATACCCATTTCAGATAATACCCAAAGCATGTCATTATGAGGGCGGATGATGTTGGTTTGGCCTTCCATAACACTTTGATTGGTGCCCCTAAGGCCATATTTCGGAAAATTCACTTTCCAGTTTCCGGCGCCAATGCCAGTAACAGGATGCTCCTTAGCCATCTCTATGCTGCTGTTCCAATAAAATAAACGGGTGTCTATATTACTTCTGTTCAATACTTTTTCTGCATTGTTGCCAACCAGAAAAAAGGAAGCAATTAGTATGGCAAAAATACCGGTACCCAAACCGATGTATTTTAATTGTTGGTTGTCTTTTTGTTTGCTAAGCAATTGCAATAGCACGGTAACCGCAACACCACCTGCAAAGCCTATCCAAACCCCGCGGGTACGCAAAAAGGCGATTTCAAGCACAGCTAATCCCAATGTGCCGAGAGATAAGTATTTCCAAAAGGTGTTATGCATCCTACTGCCTAGGTATAAAAAAGGTACAGACAAGAGCAGGGCAGATGCGGCTAAATTTTTATGGCTGAAGAGCCCTTGCACGGCATAGATATCCTCAAATCCTTTTTTTCCGGCCAGGTGATTGCTCCAATCGGGTAAAATACTCAGGGCGCTAATGGCTCCGAAAAGCACACCGCCATACACAAGTGCGCTAAACTTTAACAGACCATTGCGCAAAAGCTGAAACGTTAGTAAAATATAACCCAAGAAAAATGCATTTCGACCAAAGGTGGCCCAAAATTCACTTTTGATTAAGGCCGTAGAATAGCCTGCAAAATGCCAAAGTACAAACAACGAAATTGCCGCTATAGTAATTATAAAAGGAAAAGGCTTTGTTTTTTTGGTAAACAAGATGAGCGTTGCCAAGAGTGCGCTTAGACCAAGCAGTGCTAGCCTCGGGAAATATCCTGCATCTTGAACCTGTTTTTCGTAAACGAGAAAAACTAAAGGCATAATGGCCCATGTAATGATGTAGATGTAATCAAAAACGGGGTTGTGTTGTTGTGTTGATGTAGACTTTTTTGCCATGACTAACGCACTTACAGATGGTTGCTAAAGTAGCTAATCACACAACGATTTGAAATTTTGAATTGATAACCCTGTGTTTTATTCATTTTCTAAAAAAACAAGATATCTTAATCAACTATCTTTGCCCTCCCTAAAATTTACCCATTCTGATGCAAAATCCAACGCCCTACATCCCCAAGAATAAGGTACGTATTGTTACTGCTGCAAGTCTTTTTGATGGACATGATGCCGCCATAAATATCATGCGCAGAATTATTCAAAGCACCGGTTGTGAGGTTATTCATCTTGGTCATGACCGCAGTGTAGAAGAAGTTGTAAACTGTGCCATACAAGAAGATGCTAATGCCATTGCCATGACGAGCTATCAAGGTGGGCACATGGAATATTTTAAATACATGTATGATTTGCTCAAGGAGAAAGGCGCTGGGCATATCAAAATTTTTGGAGGTGGAGGTGGTACCATCTTACCCGAAGAGATTCAAGAGCTACACGCCTATGGCATAACAAGAATTTATCACCCCGATGATGGCCGTGCAATGGGTCTACAGGGCATGATTAATGATTTGGTGCAAAAGAGCGACTATGCCATCGGAAAAGAAGATACCATAGACCTTAAAACACTTACGCCAGATCATGTACCAGCTTTAGCACGTGCCATTTCTATTGCAGAGAATTATCATGATGACCGTGCAGAAAAGTTGGGAGAGATTCACCAAAAGGCAGCCCAAATAGATGTGCCGGTATTGGGGATTACGGGTACGGGTGGCGCAGGTAAATCGTCTTTGGTAGATGAATTGGTGCGTAGGTTCTTGATTGATTTTACGGATAAACGGATGGCGGTTATTTCTGTAGATCCAAGTAAACGCAAAACGGGCGGGGCGCTGCTGGGCGATAGAATCCGGATGAATGCCATAAAAAATGACCGCGTATATATGCGCAGTTTGGCAACACGACAAAGTAACTTAGCGCTTAGTGCGCATGTAAAAGATGCCATTGCCATCCTCAAAGTTGCGGGCTTTGATTTGATCGTGCTTGAAACTTCCGGAATTGGCCAAAGTGATACGGAAATTTTAGACCATAGCGATGTTAGTTTATACGTGATGACCCCAGAATATGGCGCCGCCACGCAGCTAGAAAAAATTGACATGCTGGATTTTGCGGATCTCATAGCCCTTAACAAATTTGACAAACGCGGGGCATTAGACGCCCTTCGCGATGTGAAAAAGCAATACCAGCGCAACCATAATTTGTGGGATCAAGATCCAGATGCCATGCCTGTATATGGCACCATTGCCAGTCAGTTTAATGATCCAGGCACCAATCAGCTTTATAAGGCCATTATGGATACGTTGGTGGAAAAGGCAAATGCAACCTTAAAAAGCACGTTTGCCATTACTGATGAAATGAGCGAAAAGATTTTCATCATCCCCCCAAAACGTACACGCTATCTCAGTGAAATTGCAGAAAATAACCGCCATTATGATGCGTGGGCGGCAAGTCAGGCAGAAGTTGCTGATAAGCTTTACGCCATTCAGCGCACCATAGAAACGGTGGCAGAAGAAGACCTTAAAAAAGTGTTGTTGGCGGAGTTTGACCGCATTAAGCTAGATCTAGATCCGCATAATTTGCAGCTTATAGAAAATTGGCCAACAGAGGCCAAGCGCTACCAAGATGAGTTCTACAAGTTCATGGTGCGCGATAAAGAAATTAAAATTCAAACCCATACCGAAAGTTTAAGCCATTCTCAAATCCCCAAAGTGGCAACCCCTAAATACCGTAGTTGGGGCGATATTTTGCGTTGGTTGCTGCAAGAAAATGTACCCGGACAGTTTCCTTTTACCGCAGGTATTTATCCCTTTAAAAGAGAGGGCGAAGATCCCACGCGTATGTTTGCCGGAGAAGGCGGCCCAGAACGTACCAACAAGCGCTTTCATTATGTGAGTTTGGGTATGCCAGCCAAAAGGCTGAGTACAGCCTTTGATAGCGTAACACTTTATGGCAATGATCCAGATTACAGGCCAGACATATATGGTAAAATTGGTAATAGCGGAGTGAGTATTTGTTGCCTAGACGATGCCAAAAAACTTTATTCTGGCTTTCATTTAACTGACCCTAAAACTTCGGTGAGTATGACCATTAATGGCCCGGCACCAATGCTTTTAGGCTTTTTTATGAATGCAGCCATAGACCAAGAATGTGAGCTGTACATTAAAGCAAATGGACTAGAAGCTGAGGTTGAGAAAGTTCTTAAGGCCAAATGGGAAGACCAAGGTTTAGTTCGTCCGAAGTATCAAGGCGATCTGCCACAGGGTAATGATGGCTTAGGTTTAATGCTGTTAGGTACTACAGGCGATGAGGTTCTGCCAAAAGAAGTTTACCAAAACATCAAGGCGCGTACACTTGCAAGTGTGCGCGGTACTGTGCAAGCAGATATTTTAAAAGAAGATCAAGCGCAAAATACCTGCATCTTTAGTACAGAATTTGCGTTACGGTTAATGGGCGATGTACAGAGTTATTTCATCGACCAAAATGTGCGCAATTTTTATTCAGTCTCCATCAGTGGATATCACATCGCAGAGGCAGGCGCCAATCCTATTACACAGCTTGCATTTACCCTTGCCAATGGCTTTACATATGTAGAGTATTATCTCAGTAGGGGTATGGATATTAACAAGTTTGCACCCAACTTAAGTTTCTTCTTTAGTAACGGCATAGACCCAGAATACGCAGTTATTGGCCGCGTAGCCCGTAGAATTTGGGCCAAAGCCATGAAGCAAAAGTATGGTGCCGATGCCCGCAGCCAAATGTTGAAATATCACATCCAAACCAGTGGACGTAGTTTACATGCCCAAGAAATAGATTTTAACGACATACGCACAACCTTACAGGCGCTGTATGCCATCTATGATAATTGCAACAGCCTACATACCAACGCTTATGATGAGGCCATAACCACACCTACAGAAGAAAGTGTGCGTAGAGCGATGGCGATACAGCTTATCATTAACAAAGAATTGGGTTTAGCCAAAAATGAGAACCCGCTACAAGGGTCATTCATTATTGATGAACTCACAGATTTGGTAGAAGAGGCTGTTTTGCTAGAATTTGACCGCATAACTGAGCGTGGCGGGGTTTTAGGGGCGATGGAGACCATGTATCAACGTGGCAAAATTCAGGAGGAAAGCCTCTATTATGAAACCTTGAAGCACACCGGAGAATTCCCAATAATTGGGGTGAATACCTTCTTAAGCAGCAAGGGGTCGCCAACGGTTTTGCCTAAAGAGGTGATACGCGCCACCACAGAAGAAAAAGAATACCAAATTCAAATGTTGGGGCAGTTGCACAAAGCTGGTAAAAGACATCAAGCTGATTTATTGAAGCGCTTACAACATGCAGCCATTGCCAATCAGAACATGTTTTCTGAGCTCATGGAAGTTTGCAAAGTTTGCAGCTTAGGCCAAATTACAGATGCTTTGTTTGAAGTAGGCGGGCAGTATAGGAGGAATATGTAGCGTAATGCCAGCTCTTTTACAATGGGGCTTTTTTGGAGGGCTAAGCATCACTTTAATTTACTTGTTATTCAGCGTAACTCACTTTTTCAATTTGAAAGGATGCAGAGTTAAGTTTTTAACCTCAAGTATAGCTAAGAACGTTTTTAAAAACCACACAGATATTTACCTTTAACGTATTAACTGTTTCTGTTTAGGCGGCTTAAAATGAAAGATGGAAAAACACATCTACCTCCAAGAAAAACAGAATTAAATAGGTCAATACATGTTAATCAAAAGCTTATTCTTTTCAGTGCTTGTGTTTAGTATAAGCAGCGGTTTATCGCTAAAAGAGCGCATCTACGGCACTTGGGAAGTTGTTGATTTTGAAGCGCAGGTCAACGAGGCTTCAGAAGCGCTTATCGCTGCTGGAAAGCAAGAATCACTTTCTAGTGTATATGTTTTTAAGGAAGATGGCACATTTCGTTTAACCTCAGATTATCTAAAAGAGGGGCGCGAAGGCACGTTTAAGATTTACGAGGGATTGCGCGTACTGCGACTTAGTTACAATGATGGCAACCAAAGTTATTTCGACATCCTATCCTTAGAGAATGGCATGATGAAATTAAAAGTAACAATAGGCGATTTGGGCTACACAATAGAAACACTAAAAAGGCGATAATTATATGCTATCTGTACATAGCTCAATCGACTAGCATTTTTTCTTTGGCAAGCAAAAACAGGGAAATCATTCGGCAAATCAGATGTTTTAAATCAAGTTCAGGTTGTGCAAGCTTTTGAGCATCTTTCTAAACAACAACCCATGAATAAAAGCATCTTTTCATACCTTCTTTTATCCGCGTTTCTGATATGTTTGCACCCTACGCCATTAAAGTATGAGCACCGTTTCTAACAAAACACGCATTCGTTTTTTTGTATCGGCAGTATTGCTGAGTGCAGGTTTAGTTGCCATGAGCATGTGGCAAGCAGATGAAGAACCTCAAACGGTATCTCTTGAGGCAAAGTCGGCAGTGTACCAATTGCCCATAGAAATTATATCAGGAAAAGGAAAGCCCAAGAAAGATTTCATTGAAAAACACCTGAGAGCGGCAAAGAAATATGGCACGGGAAGCATAAAAAACGATGTCAGCTTAAAGCAAAAAGTAGCGCAAGGTGATTTGGTTGAGGTTCTTGCAGATGAAGGATATGTGCTCAACGACATGACACATAGTTATCCTTACCTAACCAAAGAAGCGCTGGCCATGTTAAGAACCATTGGCTCAAGTTTTTATGCAGCAAGTGGAACGAAAAGCTATTTTACCGTAACATCATTAACCCGCACGGTAGAAACACAAAACGCATTGCGCAAGCGAAATTCAAACGCAGCGAGAGATGAAAGCTCTCATTGTTATGGTGTAAGCTTTGATATTTCTTACATCAGATATGATGGCAAACGCGCATGGAATAAGAAACTCACAACGGCCTTAGAGGGCATTTTAGCTACACTGCAAAAACAAGGAAAAATATACGTTGTGCGCGAAAACAAACAAAGCTGTTTTCACATCACCGTACGCGCATAAGCAACCGCCACGCGTTTATTTTAGCTACAGAATTTCTTCTATGCGATTTGCAGGGCGTGCTACAACAGCTTGCTCATTGTTTTCTACAATAGGGCGTTGCATGAGTTGTGGATACTCTACCATGAGGTAAATAAGCTCGTTGTCATCCATGTCTTTGTCTTTAAACTCATCCTTCCAGATTTGTTCATTTTGTCGGATGAGCTCAAAAGGAAACATCCCCAAAGCATCTAGAAGCGTTTCTAAAGCCTCAAATGTTAAGGGCTCTTCCATGTACTTAATCACCTCGTGGGGTACATTTTTTTCTTCAAGGTACTGCAACGCTTCTCTGCTTTTTGCACAGCGTGGGTTGTGGTAGATCTTGATCATAAGTAGTTATGGCTTTAAATTGTATGTGCAAAGAAACTATTTATTCAATTTTTAGTTCGCGTGCCGAGCATAATTATCGCATAATATGAACCACGCCTTTTTCTGCCTTAGAAGTGCCGCAAACATCGGTGTATTCGGCAAGCCAAAAATAAACGGCTTCGGCAAGCGGATTTCCTTCAAAAGAGCCTTCCCATAAAAATCCGGGGTCATTTGTAGTGTAAATTAATTTCCCCCAGCGGTTATAAACTTCTACATGTAGGGCTGTAAATTGCTCGGGCAATAACTCTTGAGACAGCTGCCAATAGTCATTCTGTCCATCATTATTAGGGGTAAAAACATTGGGTAAGATGGTTTCTATTTCTGCAAAGTTGCTAACCGTGAGGGTTTGGGTAGCACTTCGGGTTACGTTGCAAATGGTATCAACGGTAACAAGTGTAATTGTGTAGGTGCCAGGGTTTTGATAGGTGTGTGTGGCAACAGCTAAGCGGCTGCTATCATTATCGCCAAACGACCAATAATAAAGCTGATAACCACTTGCCAACGGAATGAATTCGGCTGTTGTGCCGTCTGTACATGGATTATAACGGGCTTCAAAATCTATTGGCCCAGTGGGTCTTTTAAAAGCAACGGTTGTGTAAGCGGTATCCCAAGTGTCGCAAAAATCATCTTTGGCTGCTAAAGCAATGGTGTAGGTGCCATCATTGGCATAGGTCTTGGCAGGATTAGCTTGGGTGCTCGTGGTACCATCCCCAAAATTCCACGTAAATGCAGAGGCGTTGGTACTTTGATTGTTGAGCGTTACTGAAAACGGCATACTGCACGTATCCCAACTGGCTGTAAATGCCGCGTTTGCCAAAGTTTCGAACACGTGTAAAACCGTTGTGCTTGTGTCGCTAGTGCTGCAAAGGGTATCTAAACCAATAATAGTTATTGGGTACACACCGGCCTCATTAAATGTTTTGTTGGGCTTACGCCCGATGTAATTTGTGCCATCACCAAAATCCCATAGCATAACATCAATATTGCTGCTACTATCTGTAAAAGCCAATTGGTAAGGCGCACAAACGCTATCAGGTGAAATGGACAGATTTACCTCGGCATTGCGTAATTCAAAGTCTATACGCAAGCAAGCCATGTTGCAATTGTTGCTATTATTAGTAGTGCTAAATACGTTACTAGGAAAAGCGGGAAAGCCGGATGTGCCGCCACAACCTGCGCAAACGGCTTGATATATAATGCCATCTGGACTAAAACGAGAGGTGCCGCCATCAACGTGTTCGCGTGTATTTGCGCCACCAAAAAACGAGGCGTATTCTAAGAACTGCCAACTGCCATCAAGCACCAAAAAGTAGAAGTCGCTACCATCTGTAATGGTATCTAAGGCGTTTTTAGTGTAAGGTAAGTTATTTGTAGAGCCTTCAAAATTGGTTAAGCCACCCCAGCCGCTCAGATAAACGCTTTTACAGGCATCTACCATAAGTGCTGTTGGCGATATGTTTACGGCACGCGAGCCCAATGGTTGCCCACCGCCAAAGCTTATAGCACGTAATGACTGTTGCAGGTTTGGCTTGAATTTATGGATAAACTGTGTGCCATCCGTTACACCCCAAAGACCTGGGGTTACGGGGTAGTTTCCTTTGGTTTGACCAAAAACATAAACGTCATCTTCATCATCTAGCGCAATAAAAAAGTTCTGGTCAATTTGAGGCGTGCCATTAAAGGTGCTCGCCAAAAAGCTGCCGTTTTGGGCATTAAAAGAGGTGATCCAGCCATCAATGGTACCAGCGCGGGCTGTTTGCCATGAATTAGCACTTGATGGAAAATTATCACTTCGCGTGCCACCGCAAGTAAAAAGTGTATTTTCTGTGCTGTTCAGCTTTAGACTGTAACCTGCATCATTTTCACTTCCGCCCAAATAGGTGCTCCAAAGCAGGTTGCATAAATCTGGCGAAAGTTTGCCCAAAACAGCATCTTGTCCTCCAGCGAGGCTGTCTTGGTAGGGTGTGCCCCCCACTACGGGAAAATCTATAGAGCCCGTTGATGAAACAAAGTAGACGTTACCAATTTGGTCAACAATGACCTCACCGCGTGCAGCATCCCCATAATTTACCTGTAAATAATTATTTGCACCATCTATACTCGTGCCGCCCAAAAACGTTGAACCTAGTAAAGCGGCACCATTAGCAGAAAACTTAGTGATAAATATATCTGTGCCTTGCACAAAAGGCGCCCAACCCACACTGCCATTTGGTCCGCCATTATAGCTGGTGTCAAAAGCGCAACTGGTAACAGGAAAATTTGCGCTACCGGTTAAACCAAAAACAATGAGATTATCCAGATGGTCAACAACCATGCTGTGAGGCTGCTCACTTAGGCTGCCACCCAAATATGTAGAATAGAGCATAGTGGTGCCGTCTGGCGATATTTTTGAAATGGAAACATCAAACATCCCACCTTGAAAAGTGTCTTGAAACGCGCCTAGTGTAGGGTAGCTACCCGGGCTAAAAACAATGCCGCCACCATAGGTATTTCCATTATTGTCATACGTTGCTGTGTAGCCAAAATTATCTGCTGTACTGCCAGTATACGTAGAAAAGATATAATTGGGATCAATGATTAAGGTGTCTGTTTTGCTATATGCACCCAAAGAAAATTTAACAGAATTTCCCTGTAAGTTAAAGGCAACTGGAACAGCTCTGATTTGCCCGGCAATTTTTTGCCATGCAATGGGCGCCTCTTCAACCACGCGGCCAATACTTGTATAAATGACCAATCGCCCGTTACTTAAATGCAGGCTATCTGCACCGTGATAGGTAAAAGCAATGTCGGCAGGATTTGCCTCAGGGGCTACAATAAGATCATATTTGAGATTGGTGTTACCGGGTTTTAGGCGCATGCTTATACCGGGATACAGCTCTGGAATATCCAAGCTATTGTACAGCGGCACTTGGGTTTTCCAACGGGCTGTATCATTGCCCAGATAATAGTTATGGTAGGTGATAATTTTCTCTTGCGGAATGATTTCAGCCTTTTTATGCTCTGTAAAAATCACCTCTAAACCATGATGCTTAATGGGGAAGTGGGGCAGTTCATGCCTGCCTTCTGCGTCATGAAAATGACTGAATGCGGCAGGGTCGCGTAGATTAATGCGCATACCTTGTGCCGATACGAAAACAGAAACGTCTTTAAGCGTTAATTTATAGGCGAAAGGTTCTGGCCATTGCCCTTCATTCTTAACAAACTGTTGCCCCAAAAGCATGGGTGCGAAACACAGCATGCTAAATAAAAGGCTAACGTTTTTTAGGAGATGCATAGCGCAAATTAACAATAAGGTATGTATGCAATGCTACTCAACTTGCCAAAAGCTTATGTAGCGTTAGTTTATGCATAACCTTTAGCAATTAAAACTGTTCTTCTACGCGTTTGCTTAAACCTTCTTTCATTAAATAGGCCTTGATGAACTCATCAAGCTCACCATTCATTACGCCTTCTACATTGCTTGTTTCTTTGCCGGTGCGTACATCTTTCACCAATTTATAGGGCTGCATTACGTAGTTTCTAATTTGGCTGCCCCATTCAATTTTTTTCTTTCCAGCTTCTATTTCTGCGCGTTTGGCGTTGCGCGCTTCAATTTCCATTTCGTAAAGCTGTGATTTTAACAATTGTATGGCCTTTTCTTTATTCTGTAATTGTGAGCGTGTTTCTGTATTTTCAATAATAATTCCTGTTGGTTTGTGGCGAAGGCGAACACCCGTTTCTACCTTGTTAACGTTTTGGCCACCTGCCCCGCTACTCCTAAAGGTGTCCCAGTCAATGTCGCTAAGGTTAATGGTAACATCAATAGAATCATCTACCAATGGGTACACATAAACAGAGGCAAAAGAGGTATGGCGTTTGGCATTGCTATCAAATGGCGAAATGCGCACCAAGCGGTGTACCCCGTTTTCACCTTTTAAATAACCAAAGGCAAAATCACCTTCAATTTCTAGTGTTACTGTTTTTACACCAGCAACATCACCAGCCTGAAAGTTGAGTTCTTTTACTTTAAAAGCATGGTTTTCGGCATACATCAGGTACATACGCATAAGCATACTTGCCCAGTCGCAACTTTCTGTACCACCCGCACCAGCAGTAATTTGAAGTACAGCGCTGAGTTTATCTTCTTCGCCACTAAGCATATTTTTAAACTCAAGCTCTTCAATGAGGTCAGCTGCTTTTTGATAGGCAATGCTAACTTCGGCTTCTGTTACGCCTCCTTCTTTTAAAAACTCTAGGCTCAGTTCTAACTCGTCAAACTGCGCTTGCGCTTCATCAAACTTTTCTACCCAATAGGTAAGTTGGCGCAACTGTTTTAGTTTTATTTCGGCATTTTTAGGATCATCCCAAAAATCAGGCGCAGCAGTTTTTTCTTCTTCATTAGCAATTTGGATGCGCTTGTCTTCTAGATGTAAATAGCTCTTTAATGCCTCTAAACGCTCGTTTAAATCGCGTACCTGGTCTTGTGTAATCATGGTGTCAAAAATAGGCTATTTCGGCCTTTCCAAATTTTTCCTTTCTTGCGCTAAAGATTTCATCAAACCTATGCAAACGTTATTGGTTGTTGCTTTTTGTTGGATTTTCTATGGGAGTTTACACAGCCTCCTGTTGCACATTCCCATCCGTGAAAGAATTAAAGAAATTGTACAAATTGATGATCAAACTTATCGTTTGGTGTACGCCCTGATTTCTATTTCTAGTTTGTTCATTGCCACACTTATTACACTTTTGAGTAATGGCCATTGGGTTAAAGAACCAGACTGGATTACCTACAGCGGCGGAGGTATTTTAGTGGTTGGAAGTTTGTATTTGCTTAGACAATCTTTTCAAAGTTATAATCTGATGGTATTTATCGGCTTACAACCAGAAACTCATCAAAAACTGCATATTGGGGGGATGAATCGTTATGTGCGCCACCCCCTGTATTTAAGCACCGTTTTGTTGCTTATTGGTATAATGGTGTTTTGGCCAACTGATGTCATCTTAACCGCTTGCACGGTAATGATTGTTTACACTTTTATAGGTGCTAAATTGGAAGAGCAAAAGTTGGTGGCGCGATTTGGTAAAGACTACATCGATTATATGCAGGAGGTGCCAGGGTTTATTCCAAAGTGGAAAGATTAATATTTTGCTATAAACGCAGTGCAAACCTGTTGAGCTTGTCTTGCCATTCACTAATCATACTCGGAAATGACCTTGTGCTGAGGTGTAAAAATCCCCACTGAGAAACAAAATAAGGAAAGGGCGGACTTAAAACGTAGTGTTCTTTATCTCTTACCACAAACCCGTTAATGCTGCGCTGCGGAGATTCACTCAACTCAATAAAAAGCCATGTTGTTGGGAGTTTTTCAAGCGGACTCCCCTGAGCATCAAAAAGCGCGCTTGCATCTCCTTCTGCCAAGCGATACATCTCTGTGCTATAAATAAAGGCCACTTTGCCAAAGGTATAGGTGGTAGAAAAAGCTTGGATCAAGTTTTCATGTAACCGCTCGGTTTCTTTTTGCACGGCCAGCATTTCTTCTTTTTTGTTGGCTTTAAGCAGGGCTTCCATCTTTTTTTCAGGCACTATGAGCTTCACAATCAAGGTATGATTGCGTAGAATGTTAAGCGCATCTTCTGCTGAGGTTTGTGCAGTACCGCTCAGCGCAACACTTAGAGCTATAATGAGTAAGAAGTAGTTTTTCATGGGGGGGCGATGTTTAAAGTAATTGAATCTCAGAGTAAGTCAAAGCCACAGTGCCTTTAACCTTGCCATTTTCATCTGTTGGAATGTCATCTGTGCCACGCCCCATAAATTTTAAGGGTAGTTTAAAAGCTTCGGCCTCAAAGGTTACAATGCTTTTTTGGGGAAGCATGAGGTTGCCATAGGTATGGCGCACTTTAAAACTACCGTATTCTTTGGTAAACACATCCATAAAGTAGATGCGTTTATCGGGTCTATAAATTTTTAAATCTGCTGTAACCCAATCGCTCTCAGGGTCTAAAGAAACCACTTTGTATAAGGCGGTATCACTTTTGTTACCCAGAAATAAGATTTGGCTTTTAGCGGCAAATATCTCATTAAACTGACCAATAAGCCCTTTTTTAGGTACCAGCATCATGCCATCGCCTTTAATAATTGGGGCTTTATTTTGTTCAAAGCGGATAAATATTTTTTTATCAGGCATTTTTAGTCCGGGTACGTCAACATGCACCTGAACGCTGCACTGCATACTGGTGGTTTCATAGGCAGCTTTAACCTGTTTAATCAGCTCATCTTCTTGCGCAAATGTGGCAAATGGAATGAGTAAAAGGAGGAAGAAATTCTTCATTCTGTTATGTTCAAAGTGTTGAATTTAGCAAACGCTAGCCATGTGAATAGCGCGGTGAATGCGGCTAAAAATCCCGCAGAAACCCAAATATCTGCCCAAGGCACATCGGTATAAAAGAAAAGCTGCCATTGGGTCATGTGGTAGGTGAATAAAAATGGTTTCCAAGATTCAAAAATGCCCAGCGAAAACGTTTGGAGAAGGGTGCTAATAATTAAAATGCCCAGCGAAATAAGTATGGCAACCAGCGTATTTTTTGTTGCCGTGCTCACATAAATGCTCAATGCCGCAAATGCCATCATGGCAAATGTTGCATAGGCAAGGGTGGCCAAAAATCGCGGTAAAAATGCAGCAGCAGGTATAATTTGAATGCCTTCATAGAGCACAATAACATCGCCTGCCGCAAATAAAGCGGTGCTTACCACGTAGGCGAACAATCCTAAAAAAGCCATAAAAGCAGTGACATAAACCAATGCTGCAATTAACTTGGCAGCCATGAGGCTGCTGCGTTTTATAGGCCGTGTAAGCATGTGCCTGATGGCGCCAATTTCAAATTCATTACTAACCAAATCTGCGGTTACAATTACAATTAAAATGGGGATGTGCACCCAGAGCGTGCTCAGGCATAAAAAAGTAATGAGATACCCGTTAATGAGGTTGCCCTCTAGAAAAAACGTTTGCCGCAGTGTAGCCAACAAAAAATCTAAAATAGAGGTGCCCTCTAAATACATTCCCATATTGATGAGAACAATAATTACGGCAATTACGGCCGGACTGATGTATGTTCTTGGCTTTTTAAAAAGCTTGTATAATTCGTTGTAGAGTAGGGCTTTCATTGGGCAATTTCCATATACTTTTGGTGGAGAAGATCACTTCTTTGTACGCTGTAAGGCGCTATTTTTTGAGCCGCTAAATACAACAGAAATTGCTCGGTTTCTGCCGCTGTTGCCTTAATGCGAAGTGATTTTTCATCACGTGAAATCACGTTGATGGTTTCAGGTATTTCTAACCTTTCAATAGCCTTAAGGAATAGAAATGCTACTTCTTGGCGTTCATTGGTATAGTCAGCTATTTTACCCTTAAGATGCACATGGCCTTTGTTTAGAAGTACAAAGTCATCGGCCATTTGCTCAAGGTCTGCCAACAAATGTGATGTTACCAAAACCCCCGTGCCGTGTTCATGCGCTAGTTTTACAACCAACGCCATGAGATTTTCTTTTACTTCTGGGTCTAGGCCGTTAAAGGGCTCGTCTAAAATTAAAAAATCAGGTTCACCAATAAGGGTTTGCGCTATGCCCAAACGCTGTTTCATGCCTTTGCTAAACTGGCTAAACTTCTTATTGCCAGCATAGTCTAGCCCCACTTGCGTAATCAGCGATGCGCTAGTTTGTTGGCTATGCTGCATACGCAGCAGCAAGTCTAAATTTTGCTTGGCATTAAGGTAGTTGTAAAAGCTTGGCGATTCTATGAAATAACCAAAATAATGACGTAAATCGTTAAAGGAAACAGGTTTTTCGTCTATGGTTGCATGCCCGCCATCTGGCCTAACGAGCCCAGCAAGTACGCGCATCATGCTGCTTTTACCAGCCCCATTTGGCCCGATTAATGCCAGGATGCGTCCTTTTTCTAAGGTAAAAGATACGTCATGGAGTACGCGCTGTTTGGCATACGATAAAGAGACGTTTTCTAAGCGGAGGATTTTAGTCGTGCTATTCACGGATTTTAAAACGCGATCATTATAGTAAAGTTCTCCAAAATCCACCGCTTTTAACAAATAGTTTGGTTTTAACGCGGCATGCTTCTAAAACTATAAAAGGGATTTTTTATGGGTTTATTTTAGCAAAAAGCAACCCCGCTACACAGGCCTGAAACAAACCATATAAATACCATGTAACCACCATTTGAAGAGATACATTTATAGAGCTAAATGTTAGCCACATAGCCGGCAACAACGCAACTGCACCGTATATAAGCCCCACCCAAATACCGCGATGTAGCCAAGAGCCCTTGATACGCTCTTTAAAATTATGCCAGAACCAAGAAAAGGTAATTGCCATAATAAAGGCATGTGCTAAATACATCCACAAGCGGTCTGCACCGGCTCTAAATGTTGGACTGTAATATTCGTCAGCAATACCAGGAAACAGATAAATTGTTAGGTATAAAGCTGCATAACTAATAATGAGCAATACCGCACCGGCAATGCCCCCAGAGATAAAGATCTTTTTCATGGCGTTAAATCTTATTGATTAATGCCGTAATAGTACAGATAAGCAAGTTGATGATTCCTGATTAATATCAATACCCAACATTGGCATAGATCAGACAATTTAAATGGGTGTAACCATTTATAAAATGTTGCCACATTTTAGGTGTTTGAAAATTGTATCTATAATAGATTTTTAACAATCTGTAAATCAAATATAAAGCATTAAATAAGAAAGATAATATGTAAGCGTTGGTTAATAAAAAAGTTGATTTTGTTAATTAAAAATATAGCCACCGTTAAAAAATAGGTTTCCGTTGGCAGAATAGGTATTTTGAATTAAGACAGCTTCCCGAAAGCTTGGGTTTTTACCATTCCGTAACATTAGTATAATCAAAAGGTTACGCAAGGTTAAAAGGGAGAAATATACTTTTGGCACTTAACTCAAATTCATCTACTAATGAGAAAATTTTTACTTTATGTAGGTTTAGTCTTGTTTCCGGCATTAAGCTGGGCGCAGGTAACAACCAGTAACGTAGAGGGTCGCGTTACTGACGATGCAGGCACTGCCATAGAAATGGTAAATGTTGTGCTAAAACATGAGCCCACAGGAACAGTTTACGTTACCACAACGCGCAGCGATGGACGGTACAATTTTGACAACGTACGCGTTGGCGGCCCTTACGTGCTTACGGCCACGCTTATGGGGTACAAAGAACAAAAGGTGGTAAACATCTTTTTAGAAATTGGTAACCGTGCGTCATACAATATCAAAATGTATGCAGATCGGATTGAATTGCAAGAAGCAGTTGTAACCTACAACGCGGCAATAAATACCAATAAACAAGGTACTGAAACAAGTATTAGCGAGGTTCAAATTAACCAAATGCCAACGGTTAATCGTGAGATTGCAGACTTTGCGCGGATCACACCACAGGCCAGCGTGCAAAACGTGGGTGGCCAAACAGCCATTAACGTTGCTGGTATGAACAACCGTTACAATTCAATTTTTATTGATGGTGCTGTTAATAATGACGTTTTTGGTCTTGCAGCTACTGGTACTAACGGTGGTCAAACAGGTGGTTCACCTATCAGTTTGGATGCCATTGAGCAAATTCAAGTGGTTGTTGCGCCTTATGATGTTAAACTAAGCGGTTTTGCTGGTGGCGGTATCAACGCTGTAACCCGCAGTGGTAGCAATACCGTAGAAGGTTCTCTTTATTATATCACCAGAAATCAGGCATTGGCTGGTAAAACACCAACAGATGTAGAAGGTGCTGAAAGAAACCCGCTACCAGATTTCTCTTCACAGATTATGGGCTTTAGAGTGGGCGCACCTATTGTAAAAGACAAGCTTTTCATTTTCGTGAATGGTGAATTCCAAAATGATAATACACCGGCTCCGGTACAAGTAAACAAAGATGATTTACCCGGCAACCTTACTTTGGCAGATATTCAGGCTTTTGAAGCTAAACTTAAAGGTTTCGGCTATGACCCAGGAACATGGGATCAAGATGTTGCCAATAAACTGCAGTCTCAAAAGCTTTTAATCAAGTTAGATTGGAACTTGAATGAAAAGAATACACTTTCTCTTCGTCATAGCTACACCAAGAACATTTCTGAATCTCCAGGCCGTTCAACTTTACAGCGTATTAACTTCAGTAATTCTGGTGTATACTTCCCAAGTACTACCAACTCTACAGCATTAGAATTGAATACTAGAATTGCTAGCAATAAGAGTAATAACTTGATCATTGGTTACACTTCTGTAAATGATGACCGCGGCCCGCTTGGTGATGCATTTCCATACATTTCTATCGGTGGCAACTTAAATGCAGGTTCTGAGCAATTTTCTACAGGAAACGTGCTAACGCAAAACATCTTAACCATTACAGATAACTTTGATCTGTACAAGGGTAAGCACCACTTTACCTTTGGTACGCACAACGAGTATTACGACATCAATAACGTATTTATCCGTCAGGCTTTTGGTTCTTATAACTATGACAGCGTATCTCAGTTTACTACAGGTGCTGGTATACCAACACAGTATGATATTTCATACTCACTAAACGCGGCCGATGACGGTGTTGCACCAGATGCATCTTCTGCTGCTGCAGCTTTTAAAGTATTACAACTTGGCTTTTATGCACAAGATGAGTACCGCGTGTCTGATAAATTTAAAGTAACAGGTGGTCTTCGTATAGACATCCCCATGTTCTTAAATGATCCTGCAGATGATGGCTACTTTAATGACAATACCGCAGCAGCTATTGAGGCCGCAGGCTATGATTTAAAAGGAGCAAAGGCTGGTCAAGCACCAAAGCCACAACTGTTGTTCTCGCCACGTATCGGCTTTAACTATGATATCAATGGAGATCAATCATTCATCTTAAGAGGTGGTGTTGGTATCTTCACCTCACGTATACCTTATGTTTGGCCAGGTGGTATGTTTAACAATAACGGTGCTTCTGTGGGTGGTTTACGCACATTTACTGCAGATTTTACCAACAGTGGTTTAGGCTTTAATGCCAATCCGTTTAATCAGTATAGAGCAAGTAGCTTCGGTAGAAGTGATGCTATTCCACAAGGCCAAATGGACTTGTTTAGCGAAGACTTTAAGTATCCACAGGTGTTGCGCTCTAACATCGCAGTAGACAAAAAAATATTCTGGGGTATGGTAGCTACGGCTGATGTGCTGTTTACTAAAACACTAAATAACATCTACTACGAGAATGTTAATATTAAGCCATCTACCGAAAATCTTACAGGCTCATCAGATGATCGTCCTTATTATGATCGTAGAGACCCTATAGATTCTAAGTATACAGGTATTTACCTGGCTAGCAATACCAATGAAGGATACACCGTAAACTTCACCTTGCAATTAACCAAGCAGGTTACAGAAGGATTAAGCTTTATGGGTGCCTATAACTACGGTATGGCAAAATCAGTTTATGATGGTACATCTTCTCAGAACTCTTCACAGTGGAGAGGTATTAACAGTGTAGCGGGTAGAAACGTGGTTGGCTTAGGCATTTCAGATTTTGATATGGGTCACCGTGTTGTTCTTTCAGGCGCTTACCGAATTACATATGCAAATCGTTTTGCTACAACGTTCTCATTGTTCTTTAATGGCCAAAGCGGTCAGCGTTTCTCTTATATCTATGATGATAATGGCAACTTAAACAATGAAGATAGCCGTGAGCGCAACTTGATTTACGTGCCTAAAGACCAAAATGACATCAACTTGGTAGACATTGCAGGTGGTGCAACAGCTGCTGAGCAGTGGGAAGCTCTAAATGCATTTATTGAGAGCGATGATTATCTAAGCAGCAGAAGAGGTCAATATGCAGAGCGCAATGGTGCAAGAACACCATTTGAAACTGTTTTAGACTTACGTATTGCGCAAGATATCGCCATCTTTAAAACCAATGCAGGTCGTGAGAATAAGATTCAAATCACTTTTGACGTATTCAACTTAACCAACTTAATCAATAAGAATTGGGGACGTAGATATTTTGTTTCAGAAGGACAATATCAAGTAATACGTTTTGAGAAGTTTGAAGATGGTACACGCACACCAACATTTACATTCAGAGAGCGCGATCAGAAGTTTGACATTCTAGATCAAGGCGTTTACTCTTCACGTTGGCAAGCGCAAATAGGATTTAGATACCTTTTCTAGGCTAAGCCTTTGAATTAATGCATAAAGTGCCCTCTTGATGAATGTCAGGGGGGCATTTTTTTTTTGGGGGGATGTTTCAAGAAAAAACGAGAAAAACCTACTTTGAAATCGATTTTTAACGTGTTGAGGAGCCACTAAGGATTGATTCGAAGTTTTCTATCAATTTGAACATGTTGATCAATACATGCCTACAGGAAACTGAATAATTTGATGAAGTGTAGATATTTGTTTTTATTAATTTTAACTATGTCCAACCACCTCCAACATCTCTTTCTTGTATTTGACCTAATTAAAGCCCAACCCGGGATCACTAAGAGAAGGCTTCTGGAAAGGTTAGAGAACCTTGGTTATCGCACAACTGCAAGAACACTTGAGCGTCACTTTACCATATTACGAGATCAGTACCGTATCAATGTCCAGTATGTCCATCAGTTGCGGGGTTATGTTATTGATGGCCCCGAAGATCATTACCAGAATGCCTTTACCCAATTCGCGCAATCGCAGATGGTGAATAGCGTGTTTCAGGAATTCCTTGAAAAGGGCGTTCAACTGTGGGATGTCATAGGTGTAGATGTTCAACATTCAAAGATGAATATGAACGCACTTAAAAGGTTGGTGGTAGCTACAGTCGAACATCAACGTGTGCGCATGACTTATCAGAAATTTTATGAGCCTGAGCCCAAGGAATACCTTCTAGAGCCGCAGTACATTAAGCAGGTAGGCAAGCGCTGGTATATTTATGCGAAGGATTTAGGAGATAAGAGTTTGCTAAAAACCTTCGGGTTTGAACGCATAATAGATGTAATACTGCTTGACCAAAAATTCAAGGTAGAAACCCAAAAGGTTAAAGCCATTAGTGAAAGCACCTTTGGTGTTACCAATTTTAATCAACCTCGAGAATTGGTAATCCTCCATACAAACCATTGGCAGGGCAAGTATTTTGAGACTCTACCCGTACATAAAAGCCAACAAATCACTTACCTCGATAACGATATTTGCGAGATTAAGCTGAATATCGCTATTAATCCAGAGCTCATGCAACTCTTGGCTTCACAACGGCAGACGATTAAAGTAGTTGCGCCAGCAAGCCTCAAAGAAGATTACAAAGCATTTATTAGAAAAAAACTTAATGATTTGGATTAGTTCGCCATAATGTTGCGAAGTCCGTAGATATATTTGCAGCATAATTACAACCCGGATTTACTAACAAAACCTGAAATAGATGGTTTCAAAAAAGTATTCCTACCGGGTAGCAGCTCAGTTAATTGGTTACCGAAGAATTGAAAGATGTTTCAGAAAACGATCTGATGCAAAGGCGTTCTACACCCTTATGCTAAGGGATGAACGTGCGCGTAGGATCAGCTTCGTGATGTATTAAGTGCGGTGTTGCCCTGTTCAATTGAGTAGGGCAATACTTTAAATTCTAAACCTATAATTTATGGCAGAAAACAACAATTCACTTATTGAATTCGGGCTAGGTGGCTTCCTATTCGAAGAAAAGTATGATCAACTGGTAGAGTTGGTACAAAGTCATGTAATCATGCATAAGCTTGATATTTACGCAATTGACCGCCTTGTGATGATCTTGCTTCTCAATAGCATGAATGGTCCGATGCTGGAGGAGGCAGCATTCAAGCATATAAAAGAAGAGTTAGGCGAGAAATTAAGTGCCATTTCAGATATTGATCTGTATGTGGTTTTGCGTGCATGCTTAGATTACATTGAAATGAACCCGCTTTAAACATAAACATATGGGATTTTTAAGAACAATTTTTCATGGTATAATCACTATGTCTATCTATTTTCTTGTTGGTATGTTCTTTTACATGATCTGGCACGTCATCCTATCCGTTTTTGGATCTGCGCCTCAGCATGCAATTGACAGAGCTTTTGAGTTATCAAAAATCACCACAGCTGTATATTTTTTATCGCTGATAGGTGGTTTCATATACTTTGGTATGCTAGATCATAGTTTCTATTCACCTTCGCAGCAACTCTTCGTGCAGTATGTGGTGTATAGTATTGTGGTTCTCGTTGTTGGTTTTATTCCTGGGGTGATTTATACCATTTTTAATTCAGATTAAATTTGAATTAAGGCCTTATTCAAAAGCAGCAAGAAATCCTCTTGAAAATAATGAGTTATCAATTATTAAGCTAACCAACTTACCGGCTAATGTCATGGGTGCTGAAGATGAAGTTTCTTGTCTTGATATAGTTGGCTATTATCAAAAATTCATTGTTATGAATGGAGTTCATTTTTAGTATTTAAGGTCTTGGTCTGCCACATGTAAACTAGATTTTGCGTGTATATCAAAGCTTGTATTAATCAGCGCTTAGGACCTTTAAAGTTGAAATGCAGGTCATGTGCATGAAGGTGGTTATGGATAAAACATGGGTGGTAAAGCTTTTTAAAAAAGGCAGGTTTTGTTAAACTATTGCACGCGATTAATTTAGCATTTAAGCAAAAAGTAAAATAAAGAGTTTGCTTATTTTTTTATTTACCCCTATTTTAAAA
>CAYQDW010000017.1:0-41973 GCA_964416385.1 uncultured Cryomorphaceae bacterium
ATAAACCGATTTGTTTCTGCCCATAGCCATGCTATACGCTGCACTTCATCCATTTTTTCCCAACCGTCTTTTTTAACTATTCGGCCTTCATCATGGATATTCGTGTTTTGATACCAACCCCGTTGAAGGCCACTTTTTACGAATGCCTCAGGTTTTCTAACCAAATGTACAAATCGTGCATTGGGGTATAATTGCGCAATAACTGGGGCTAAAAATGTTAGGCGATTGTTGGTTTCAATGTATTGCTTTTTTAAGATATAAGCATCGCGGATGAGCTCATATCTGGCTCCTTCAAAAGCACCTTGTAGGTAGCTTTTGCTCGCATCTCCTTCCCAGGCTACCCTATTATACCAATTTAGGGTTGGCGCTGGTTCATGATGCGCTTTTACTAAGGTAGACTGTGCAAGTAAGCTGGTAATAAACTGTGTACCTGCGCGTCCTGTGGATAGCACAAAAACAGGACTACTCTCATGCACAGCTTTAAACAAATCCATAACTGGTTGCTGCGGATGCTGAATCTGGGCCTGCTCTCGCAAGCGCTGAAGCATTTGCTTGGTTTCTGAGGTTAATAGGCTGATCTTATCTGCTAACTTCATAAATAGGGTGCTATCAAATCTTTAAATGATTGTGTAAAGGCCTCTACTTCAAAGCGCTTACAACCCGCTTTTAACTGCGTAATCATCTGCATTCTATCCGCTGCGGGAAGTTTATATAATTCGCGCAACTTTTCTGCGGCTTCATCGGCATTTTTATACCTCAAATTTTCTATTGGCACAACTTCACGCTGCCCGCCTGAATCGTGAACCAACGGCAAACATCCTGCCTGTATACCTTGTACCGCGGTTATTCCAAATGGCTCGTTTCGCAGATTATGAATGAAATATGTGGCCTTAGCCAAAGTTGCATTTACAACCGCTTTTGAGGCATCGCCCATCAACGTTACATTTTTTAATCCAAGCCGATTGATTGCATCCTGGCATTGCTCGTAATAGGGTTTTGAATTGATAAAACCCATGAGTACAAATTTCATATTCGGCACACCAGCCGCTATCTCAATTTGCTCCAATTGGCGCTTATCTGGCGAAAACCTTCCTAAACTCACCACCAAATCAGCGTCTTTTTGAGCTTGTTGCGTTGGCGCAAGTTCTACCGGTGGATATAATACTGGAACCTCTTGTTTAGTGCTGGGGTAAGCCGCTAATAAAGCTTGGCGAGTAAAATGAGAATTTGCAATTTGAAAATCATTAGGTAGCAATGTATGGTCAAAAGCATAGGCGTAATGTGCAAGCTTAAAAGCATCATGAGCTACATCAAAAAAGCTGCGTTTTTTTCCAGCAAAGTGTATAGACTGTTCTTTTCTGCGCATGCGATCTTTTCGCGGATAATGCACATAACTCAAAGTAGCCACCGCAGATTTATAAAGAAAACTGGTATTGTTATGATTAATAACGAGCTGGTAATCTTTTACATATTTACCAATTACCGCGTTAAAGAGTAGAATGTTCCATTCAAAAGGAACTTTAAAATTATAGCTTACCTTTTTGATGTTAAACTGAACATCTAATCCGTACTTATCTCGGGCATCTTGTGGTGAAAAACGGGAAGAAAAACACAAAAAATCTGGAACAATACCTTGTTGATTCAACGCATGAATCATGTGTAGCGCGACTTGAAATCTACCGCCAAACTGCAATCTGTTTTGTATAAATGCTACACGATTCACAACGCTCTTTGCTTCACAAATTCTTCCCAAATCAGATACCCTGTTTTACTCTTGTACCCCATCTCTAGGGCACTCTTAACGCTCTGTGCATATACATTACGCCACCCATTGTATTTGTAGTCTGAAAAATAGTTGTTGTGCCAAAGCAAGCTCATCATCCCATTAAATTGAAGCACCTCTTTTAAGAGGTCATATATGGTAACAATAGCGTCATCTCTTCTGGCGTATAAATACTTTTGCTTTTCCAGGGTGGTATCCATCACAACCAGTGGCAATTCTAGAAATTCAACAGGGCGATTTTCATCAAAATTCCACAGCCTAAAGGGGAAGCAGTAGGCGTGCCGAAAACCCACTTCATCGTAAAATCCCATTGAGGAGTCGTACTTCAACTTATTCTTTTCTAAAGCGCGATAGCTTGTTTGCGGCCTAAAGTATAGATAGTGAAAACGATTGCCAAAAACCCGGTATTTTAAACGCTTAAGGTCTGCGCCAAGATGTGAGGCACTGCCATGTGTGCCCTTGCTCCCTTGCACACCAACTTCAAAACTTCTGCCTTGTAGTTGCTGAATCCATTTTTGATATTTTGGTTTAGTGATATCATAATCTGCATTTTCCTTTCCCTTACGCGGCAGAAAGAAAAACGTGCTATGCACCCCCATACCTTCTTCCATGGCCATAATCTTACCAAGATTATACCAATCATCACGTCCTATTAATCGCTTTACCAAAAGCGCAATAGCATTTTGCCAGCGCAATGCTTTTAACTCTGCAAATCCGCCCTCTAGCCAGCCTCGATTTAACGTATCAATATCATGACTTAAAAACAATAACGGGTAATCGCCTCGGGGATTTATATCCACATTATAAGCCTCTTGTAATGCATTTCGCAGTACTTCAAAATAGTAGTTTACCAAAGGCAATCGATGTACTTCTAGGCGATATTGCAAGGCTTCTCTACTACGAAAACGGCTTCCCTTTCTCAGTACAGTCCAATCTTGAAATCCACTGAGAAAGAAAAAACACGCAGCAGCCCAATCAAAACCGAGCTTAATATTTTGGCCTGAATTAACGGTTAGCGCATCCCCATCTGGAAAAACCACAGGGATATTTTTATTCAATATTTTATGTAGTGCCGTTGGTGGCGTTGTAGATTTTCCGTCAAAAAAATCTTCAGCCAAAGCAGGCCAAACCACGCGTGCAGAACCTTGTTCGAGGTCTTTCTTAATGGTTTCTGGCACATTGTAAACCGAGTAAAAATGTGCCAGCACATACTTTATTTTGTCTTGATCCATTGTTTTGCTTTTGTGAGGCCGTTTTTGATGATTCCATTTACCTCCATGCTCAATTGCAGTTGGTATAGTACAACCATAAAAAATACGCCTACTATTAATGATCTGTAAAGCACGTTAATGAGTGCATTACCAAGGTTGGGCAATATTGCTCCAACGGCCCAGCTAGCAACTAAAAGTAGTAAGGTGTACAATGCTTTTTTATCAAAAGGCTGTATGCGCATCTTAATCCAAATAAATAAAACCTTTATGGTATTATCTACAACAAAACTGAATAGCGTGGCAATGGCTGCGCCTTCTAAACCATAAATGGGGATAAACCAAATATTTAACAAGATGGCCGATGCAATAAGAATAATGTTGCTCGTAAGGTTAAAGCGATAATACTTTGTAGCCCCAATAATGAGGCTATTAGCCCCGGTAGCCATGCTGTAAACACGTGCCAAGCCGAGATACAAAAAGGCCATTTCTCCCCCTCTAAATTTTTCTGGAAGCAATAAGAAAATATCGTTTATACTTACCCAAATACCCACAAACAGGATGCCTGCAAATATGAATTGATTAAGGCAAGAGCTGGTGTAGATACGTTTGATTTGCGCCATATCATTTTCTTCCCAAGCTTTAGAGAGCAAAGGTCTTGCAATGGCAATAAGACTTTTGTTAGGCGTGTTTATTACACTGGCCATGAAAAATGCAATGGTGTATTTGGCCACATTTACTAGGGCATCAGGCGCCAATTTACCTAGCATAATCATATCTATTCGTCCAATGAGCAAATTACCTCCAGCTATTAAAAAGATAAAAAGACCATAATCAAGCAATTGTCTGGGTTTAACTTCACTTAAACCCCAAGCCAGTTTTAGGTATTTATTTCTAATTAAAAAAATCACCAACATGCCAAATTGTAAAACATAGCTAGCTGTAAACAGAACCATAAATCCCCAAAAGTCAATCCACCCCAACCAATACATCACCAAGAGAATGCTGGCAAAAATTCTGCGTACTACCTCTTTCAAAAACATGGGGTATACCGTGCGGATAAAACTTTGAGAAATGGCAGAAAACACCTCAAAGTAGATGTTAAAGATGACCAAAGGCAAAAGCAAAAAGCCATAATCAGATACCAATTGAGCATCAGAAAGCCAGGATAAAATAGCTTGGCCAAACACCAAAAAAAGCAATGCAAAAATGCCAATACCAATCAATGGCAAAAAAATACCAAAAGTAAAAAGCTGCTTCTTGCCGCGTTCTGTATAGGCAGAGTAATACCTAACGATGAGATTTGGCGCTCCCAATTGTGCAAATGTGCTAACAACTAAAGCATAGCTTAAAATAAGATTTACCAAACCCATGTACTCTGGCGCATCTGCAAAAGCATATGGATATAACACCAATGTGTTAAAAGCCCCTAATGCTACACCAATGTACGCGCTTAGCGAGTTCCAAATGGTTTGATTAATAACCCGACCCATTTACCAGTTTTCAAGATTTAGCGAAGGAAACAGCGTTTTTAAACGCGTGTTATGTGGTGCATAAAAATTTTTTAATTCAGCTACTAAACGCTGCTCGTCTTTACTTATTTTGGGTATTGCCGTACCATTTAGTTTTTGATACAAGGGTATAATAGCTTCTTGAATACCATACGGCACAAGCGGCTGTAACTTTAAACCAAGTCTATGCAAACCTGTGCTGCGCACGCCAAAGGTTTCGTTGCGTTTGTTAAAATCAAAAGTGTTGTAAAAATCGGCATCAATGTTTAGCCAATTGGCAAACTGCTGCATACCCGCCTTCGGGTTTTGCATTAATTCTTCTAAGGTGAACACAAAAATATTTTGGCTACCAAAGGTTTTTACCCATTTTTCTATGTAAAAGGCGTATTTACCTTCATCTACATGCTGACCAGAGAATTCGCCAGCATCACCACCTGCGTATGACATAAAACTACCCGAAAAGTTTTTGAGCTTATACTTGCTAAAAGTGTATTTGCTGTACAAACGTTTTGCAGGCTCACGAAGGATAAACGCAATTTTAGGTATGGGATTTAGCTGCGGCAGCACCTCTAAAGGCGTATCGTAATAGATATAAGGTGCGGTGGCCTCAAAGACAACTTTTGATTGGTCACAATTCTTAAAATGTCTCTTATAAGCCTCTAGACCATCTTTAGAATAATTCAAATGCGTATTAAATCGCGAAACCGTATCGGCTAAAAAAAAGGTTTCCTTAACCGTACTAGCACATACTTCAGGATGAGGTGCTAACCAAAAATACAGAGAGCTGGTGCCACATTTAGGCGCTCCAGCAATCACGAGATTAGGAAATGTTCCAGTATTCTTCATGCGCCTGCGAAGGTAGCAGGTTTAGCAGATTACAATCACCCATTATCATCGGAAAGTTAATGCCTGTTTTAAGCAATTCTAAATCAGTTTTTAGGGTTTAGGGTTCCTAGAAAAAAATATGTCGCCATAAGCACCTGGCAAAACTTTACGCCTGCACCTGTCTCTCTTTTTTCTTAACCTTGCGTTCTGATAAAACATTCTCATACACTATTATGAAGTCAATCATACAACGCCATCTTAAACTTTGGATTTTTCCTGTAATCGTTCTTTTAGCCCTTAACTACATTTATTTCTATCCTGTTTTACAGGGCAAAGTCATTACCCAAGATGATATCATGATGGGTATTGCCAAAGGCAAAGAAATTCGGGATTATCGCGAAGCCACAGGCGAAGAACCGTTGTGGACCAATGCCATGTTTAGTGGTATGCCCGCATTTCAAATCACCACAGAGTATCCAAACAACTGGTTAGATGCATTTCAAAAAGCCATCATAGCCATAGGCGGTTCAACCTCCAGCATTTACATCATAGCCGCGCTGATGCTCGGCTTTTATTTCTTGTTGCTTAGTTACAATGTTAACCCGTGGCTTAGTGTTGTTGGCAGTATAGCTTTTGGCTTTTCGGCCTTTTTCATCATAAGTTTTGCTGCAGGCCACAACAGTAAAGTGCGTACAGCTGCTTATATGGCGCCTGTGCTAATGGGTGTACTTTTAACCTATCGTGGTAAGCTTATTGCGGGCTTTGCGCTAACAGCGCTATTCTTAGGTTTAAGCATAAAATCTGGGCATTATCAAATAACTTTTTACACAGGCATTATCTTATTGGTTATTGCGGTGGCTTATTTGATTGATGCCATTAAAAACAAAACATTACCGCACTTCATAAAGCAATCGGTGGTTTTAGCGGTTGCCGCGATTTTAGCCATCGGTCCTAATATTGGTAATTTATGGAGCACATATGCCTATACCAAAGAAACCATGCGTGGCGGTAGCAGTGAGTTAACCCAAAAAGAAGCGAGCAAAGGCGGACTAGATTTTGACTATGCTATGATGTGGAGCTATGGCGTTGGTGAAACTTTTAACCTTGTTGTTCCGAACCTTATGGGCGGTGGCGCCAAGCAGAGCTATGAAGACACCGAAACGTATGATTTTTTAAAGCGAACCTTTCAAAGCCAGGGCCAAGGCACCAAAAGGGCCGGAGAAATGGCCAACCAATATACCGGTGCTTTTATGTATTGGGGCAAGCAATCTCTTGTAAATGGTGGTTATTATGTGGGCGCAGTTGTGTTCTTCGTTTTTGTGCTGGGGCTTTTACTCATTAAAGGCGTAACGCGAAACTGGGCAGTTGGGGCTATACTCCTCGCGCTATTTTTAGCCTGGGGCGAAAACTTTGCGGCCTTTAATAGATTTATGTTTGACAATGTGCCGCTATTCAACAAATTTCGGGTACCAAGCATGGCTTTAGTTATCGTGTTTGTTATTATGCCCTTCATTGGGTTTTTAGGATTAGATAAACTCTTTAAAGGCGAAGAGGGTCAAGCGTATTTCAAAAAGCAAATCCTTATGGCTTTTTACATTACTGGTGGTTTAACGTTGGCACTTGCGCTATTTGGCCCAATGTTTTTTGACTTTATTGGTGGTAATGATGAAAACCTTGCCAAACAAGGACTTGACACTAACATGTTGGTTGATGACCGTAAAGGCCTATTGCGCTCATCAGCATTTACATCGTTTGGTTTCATTTTAGCTTCTGCAGCCGTTTTATGGTTTTACAACACTAAAAAGCTGAAACTAAATATTGCTTTGGCTGCTTTGGTGGTTCTTGTTATTACAGATTTATGGGTGTTTGATAGAGATCAACTTGGTGATGAGGAGTTTGTGAGCGAGAGAGCGTTTATGAAACCCTTTGCAATGACCGATGCAGACCGTATCATCTTAAAAGATGACGACATTCACTATCGCGTTTATAACAGCACCGCCAATTTAACGAGTGACTCCTACACTTCTTATTACCACAAAAGCATTGGCGGCTACCACGGTGCCAAACTTATGCGCTATCAAGACCTCATTGAAAATCAATTGAGCACGGGTAATATTGAAGCTCTAAATATGCTCAACGCAAAATGGATATTATCTAAAAACCAACAAAATGGGGTTATGCAAGCCATACCTAATATGCGTTCTTGCGGAAACGCCTGGACTGTTGATAGCATTATTTGGGCTGCTAACGCAGATGCAGAAATGGCCGCGTTAAGCAACTTTAGCGCTAACAATCACGTTGTTGTTGATGCGCGCTTTAAAGACTATATAGGTGATATAATTCCCAACAAAGCCGGTGATGAAATTACGCTTACGGCCTATGACCCAAAGGAAATGACATACAAGGCCATTATTACTGGTAATGAAGATCTAGTTGTATTTTCTGAAATATTCTACGAAGCACCAGGCCAAAAATGGCAAGCCTATGTTGATGGCAAACCTGTTGATCATATTCGGGTAAATTATCTACTAAGAGCACTAAAAGTGCCTGTGGGCGAACACGACATTGTTTTCAAGTTTGAACCTGAAACCTATTATAAAGGTGAGGCAATTGACCTAACCTTTTCAATCTTATTGGTATTGGCGTTGGCTGCGGCCGGTTTTTTTGAATGGCGAAAATCTAAACGTGAATCTTCTACTGCAGAATAAGGGCGCTTAACTGCTGGGTTAATGCTTTCCTAGAAAATTGTTTGATAAAGCCTGTGTTTACCACAGGCTTTTCATTTTGTTGCCAGCGTTTAACCCAAGCTAAAAGCGTTTTATTGAGGGCCGATTCATCATCATATGTGCATGTTTCCCCTGCCTTCGCTTGCGCTATGATTTTTGCTGCGTCAGAGCTTGTGGTGCCTAAGCAAAGAATGGGCTGCTGGGTAGCCAAATACTCGAATAACTTACCCGGTAAGATACCTGTATAACCAGGCAAATCAGGAAGCGCCAACAAGAGGGCATCTGTTTTACCCAAAAGCTCTATCACCGCCTTATGTGTAATATAACCTTGATTTACAACCTCAACATGGGTTAAAGACTTTAATTGGTTGGCTACTACCTCATCATATTTACCAGCCAGCACCAATCTAATCGGCAGTGCTTTAGCCATGGTATCTAGCACGCGTAAAAACGTTCCCATTTTATATTGTTGGGTTAGCGTACCAGCATAGGTTATTGTAAAAATATCACTTGGGGATTTAACCCAGTTTTCAAAATCAACATCATCATAACCATTGGGGAGCATGCTAAACTTTTCGCGCGTTAGCCGTGGCGATTTTTCCAGCAATATGCGCTGCATGTCGTGACTTACCGGTATAACTACATCTGCTTCTAAAAGCACACTCCGCTCCATTTTTTTATCAATGGCAGTTGCCAAAGCCGTTGGAAAAAGCTCTTTGTAATAATAAATATCCGTCCACGGATCTCTAAAATCTGCAAGCCAACGTATACCAAATTGCCGTTTTAGGGCACGACCGATAAGGTGTGTACTATGTGGCGGACCAGTGGTAATTATGGCCTTAAACCCTCCTTTACTTAGAAGCTCCTGCGCCTTTGAGATGGCATGTTTGTTCCAACCTTTTCGTGCATCAGGCAAAAAAAAGTTCCCCCGAATAAACTTGGCTAGTTTTTGTCTTGGGCCGGGCTTTGCGCTTTCATTGGCAAAACCCGAAAAGGGCACATCACTGCGACCAGTAGCCTTTTGATAGGCACCAAATGGCTCAAATGTGTTTGTATAATGTACTTCTACGTCTGCGCTAACTTCATGCTGTAAAGAATCGTCTCTTAGCGGATAAGTCGCTTTTTGTGGATGTACCGTGAGTATTACTGGCGTAACGTTAAAATCAGGAAGGTAACGCGCAAACTTTAACCAACGCTGCACTCCTGGCCCACCAGCAGGCGGCCAGTAATACGTTATTATGAGTACTTTATTCACAAGTGCGTGAATCTATATCAGAAAATTTATTGTGCTGATTACTTGTCTTCTTTTACCTCTTCAAAATCTACATACTCACCAACTTCACGGCTCACCTTACTCTTGGCTTTCTTTCTATCATATTGCACCGTAACCTTTTGCCTTGGTGCACCAGTATTTTGACCAGCACGCGCCTTGTTCGGTCTAAAGAAACTGTCTAATAAACGGTATACAAAATAGAAGATTATGGCGTAAAAAACTATTCTTATCATGTTATCTACTTAAATATAAACTGCGCTCACTGTGTAATTTTTTAAATACCGGATCGCGCAAATCTTTGATGAAATAAATCATTTCTCCGGTACTTTTCATTTCTGGCCCCAATGCCTTGTTTACGTTGGGGAATTTGTTAAATGAGAAAACGGGAATTTTTATGGCCCACCCTTCTAACTTTGGATTGAACGCAAAGTCTTTCACTTTGTTTTTACCCAACATTACTTTTGTGGCATAATTAACATAAGGCTCGCCATAAGCTTTACAAATAAAAGGCACTGTTCGCGATGCCCTCGGGTTAGCCTCTATGATGTATACTTTATCATCTTTAACCGCAAACTGAATGTTTATTAAGCCCACCGTTTTTAGCGCCTTGGCTATGGTAACTGTGTGGTCTTTAATTTGCTGCATGATATACTCGCCCAAATTAAAAGGTGGCAGCATGGCGCTGCTATCTCCAGAGTGTATACCACAAGGCTCTATGTGCTCCATAATGCCGATGATATAAACGTCTTCACCATCACAAATGGCATCCGCTTCTGCCTCTATGGCTCCATCTAGATAATGATCTAATAAAACGCGATTACCCGGAAAATCTTTGAACAACTCAACAACATGTGTTTCTAGTTCTTCTTTGTTGATTACAATTTTCATCCCCTGCCCGCCAAGCACATAACTTGGTCTTACTAAAAGAGGAAAACCTAATTCATCTGCTATTTCTAGAGCTTCATCAGCATTTGTAGCTACATCAAAATTTGGATAAGGAACGTTATGCTCTTTTAAAAGCGTACTAAATCTACCTCTATCCTCTGCCAAGTCAAGACTTTCAAAATCAGTACCGATAATTTCAATGCCATAACGGTGCAATTTCTCAGCCAGCTTTAAAGCCGTTTGGCCACCGAGCTGCACAATTACCCCTTTTGGTTGTTCATGCAGGATGATGTCATAAATGTGCTCCCAAAAAACAGGTTCAAAGTAGAGTTTATCAGCCGTGTCAAAATCAGTAGAAACCGTTTCTGGGTTGCAATTAATCATGATGGTTTCAAAGCCACATTCTTTACTCGCCAATACCCCGTGCACACAGCTATAGTCAAATTCAATACCTTGACCAATACGATTTGGGCCACTTCCTAAAACGATTACTTTTTCGCGGTTAGAGCGTACGCTTTCGTTTTCACTAAAAGGCGCTCCATCCGGATTTTGCATTTCAGATTCAAACGTAGAATAATAGTAAGGTGTTTGCGCTGCAAACTCAGCTGCACAAGTGTCAACAAGTTTCCAAACCCTATTTATGCCAAGCGCTGTGCGTTTCTTGTGTACTTCGCTTTCAAAACAATGCAGCATATGGGCAATTTGCCGATCCGCAAAACCTTTCATCTTGGCCTCTAGTAACAGCGGTCGCGGAATGGTATCAATCGTATATTTTTCAATTTGCACTTGAATATTTGCAAGCTCTTCAATTTGCTTGAGAAACCACATATCTATCTGTGTGATTTCATGTATTCTACGCAATGAAATACCGCGTTGAATAGCATCATAAATCACAAAAACACGGTTCCAGCTGGCATGCTCCAGCTTGTGTAAAATCTCTTCTTGATCTGTATAGCCTTTTCCATCTGCGCCCAAACCATTGCGCTTTATTTCTAAGCTTTGAGCAGCTTTATGTAGGGCTTCTTGAAAACTTCTGCCGATACCCATAACCTCGCCAACGCTTTTCATCTGCAGCCCTAGTCTGCGGTCTGCGCCTTCAAACTTTTCAAAATTCCAACGGGGAATTTTCACAATCACATAATCCAGTGCCGGTTCAAAATAAGCAGTTGTTGTTTTGGTAATTTGATTGAAAAGCTCATCTAACGTGTAACCAATAGCCATTTTAGCGGCAATCTTGGCAATTGGGTATCCGGTAGCCTTACTGGCAAGTGCCGAAGACCGCGATACCCGAGGGTTGATTTCTATGGCGACAATATCTTCTTTTTCATCAGGGCTTACCGCAAATTGCACATTACAACCTCCAGCAAAGGTGCCAATGCTCCGCATCATTTTTATGGCCATATCGCGCATACGCTGATATGTTGTATCACTCAGCGTCATGGCGGGCGCAACGGTAATAGAATCTCCTGTATGAATCCCCATAGGGTCCATATTTTCTATAGAACAGATGATGATAATGTTATCATTGCCATCGCGCAGTAACTCTAGCTCATATTCTTTCCAACCTAGCAATGCTTTGTCAATAAGCACTTCATGAATTGGTGAGGCTTCTAAGCCGCGAGAGAGTGATGTATCAAACTCTTCTTTGTTAAAAACAAAAGTTGCCCCAGTACCTCCCAGAGTGAATGATGGTCTAATACACAATGGAAAACCAAATTCTTGAGCAATTTCTTTACCCTTTAAAAACGAACGTGCAATTTTTGCAGGTGCCACGGGGATATCTATCCTACCCATGAGCTGTCTAAACTGTTCGCGGTCTTCTGTGATATTAATGGCATCTATATCCACACCAATAATGCGAACATTGTGCTTTTGCCAAATACCGAGTTTATCAACTTCAATACATAGGTTCAAGGCTGTTTGACCACCCATGGTAGGCAAAACGGCATCAATATTTCGTTCTTCTAAAATCTTCTCAATACTGTCTACTTCTAGTGGCAATAGATAAATATGGTCTGCCACCACGGTATCTGTCATGATGGTTGCCGGATTGCTGTTGATAAGGCTTACTTCAATTCCTTCTTCGCGTAGACTTCTTGCGGCTTGTGAGCCAGAATAGTCAAATTCACATGCTTGACCAATGATTATGGGCCCAGAACCAATGATTAATACCGATTTGATTGAAGAATCTTTAGGCATGATGCGCTTCTTTTAAATATTTAACAGATGTGGCAAGATAAAAATAGCGGTTGAGCAAGTCAAAAAAAAAGGTGTCGCTATGGGCAACACCTTTTTTCTGCTATTCGCAAATATCATTAAAAGTTAACCTTTATAATTTCCAACTTCATCAGAAACGGTTAGGCGCTTGCGACCGCGAGATCTGCGCGCTGCCAAAACTTTACGACCATTGGCGCTAGCCATGCGCTCACGGAATCCGTGCTTATTCTTGCGCTTTCTATTAGAAGGTTGAAATGTACGTTTCATCTTTCTGAGTTCTTATTTCGGTTTGTACCGTTCGTAATTCGGGCTGCAAATATAGCTTTGTTTTTGTAATCACAAACCGCATTAAAAAATATTTTGATGCGGTAGTTTTGATGCCTTATTTAGCTGTATGTCTGCAAACCTCGTAATATGGATTACTGGCGCCTCATCTGGTATTGGTGAAGCGCTCACTTATGCCTACGCCAAGCGCGGTGTAAAACTAATTATATCTGCAAGAAGAGCAGAAGAACTACAACGGGTTAAGGCTGCGTGTGCCGGTAATCCGGAAAATATCTTCATTCTACCCATAGATCTTGAGTTTCATCAACAAGCGTCATCTTGGTATGAAAAAGCAAAAAATGCTTTTGGCACGCCAGATATTCTTATAAATAATGGCGGCATTGGCCATTTAGGCCCAGCGCTGCAAATGCAAAATGATGTTGAGCATAAGGTTTTTAATATCAATTTTTGGGGCCAAGTAGCCTTAACAAAGGTGGTACTCCCAGACATGATGGCACGCGGCCGTGGAAAAATTGTAATTATAAGCAGCCTGCTTGGGCATTATGGCTCTGCTAACCTAGCCGCCTATGCCGGCAGTAAACACGCCTTACTTGGATATTTTGAAAGTGTTCGTGAAGAGGTAAAATCTACTGGTGTACGATTCTTGCTAGTATCACCCGGCTTTGTAAATACAAATGTTACGCTCAACTCACTTACCGAAAACGGCACTGCGTATAACAAAAACAGTGTGGCACAAGAAAAAGGTATGAGCCCTACTAAGTTCGCTCAAAAACTCATCAAAAAAATAGACTCGAATGCCTCTTACGCATATATCGGCGGCTTAGAGCTATTTGCGATACCCTTTAAGCGTATTGCGCCAAGATTTTTCTATGCCTTATACAGTTGGATGGCCGCCAAAGCAAAAAAGAACAATTGAAGTACTTTTTAGTTATTGGGCAAAAAAAAAAGGGCAGCGGAACTATATGAACAAACAAAAGCCCGCTGCCCCAGTCAACACAACATACGCTTATTGCCCCTGTCCTAGGGAGAATGCTTTTACACCATCAAACGCGTATAAATTTTCGGTTTTAATGGTTTCAATATTTTTAGAGATTGCGTTTTGAAGCACCTCAATAATGTTATGATGTGCAATTACTTCGTTGTCTCTGTGGGTAAATCTACACCGCCAGTGGTCTGTACAAAAAGTTTCTTCAAAACCATCTGGCCAAACTTTTATACCACGGTTTGTTATCATTGAAAGCGCTAATGTATCCGTCTCAATATTTTTTAACAGAGCGGCTAGCTCATCAGGGCTTGTTCCAGGCCAGTGTACAAAAACATCTACACCCAAAAGCTCTTTTTTACGCAATGGCTTGCGGGTAACCTTGGGTAAGTTCATCACAACACCTGTTTCGTAAGAGATTGCTGATAATTGTTCTGGGCGATGATTTAAGTTGCCAATAACGGCCTCTGCAAACTCTTTAGTGCCTACGCGCTGCTTGCTCACCCCTTCTTGATAAATATCGTAGGTATGAATACCATCCTCTATAGTCTTTAACCAAGCATTATGAACACGTGAAGCAACATCATTTTGCCCAATGTGATTAAGCATCATAATAGCACCTTGGAGTAAGCCGCTTGGGTTTGCTAAATTTTGTCCTGCCCTACGTGGTGCACTACCGTGAATCGCCTCAAACATGGCGCAAGTCTCACCAATATTTGCTGAGCCTGCCAAACCTACAGAACCTGTAATTTGAGCAGCAACATCACTCAACACATCGCCATATAGATTTGGCATTACAATCACGTCAAAGGCTTCGGGTGTATCAGCAAGTTTTGCGGCCCCTATATCTACAATCCAATGTTCATTTTCAATTTCTGGATATGATGCGGCTATTTCATCAAAAACGGCATGAAACAACCCATCTGTTTGCTTCATGATGTTGTCTTTGGTAAAGCACGTAACTTTTTTGCGGCCATACGCTCTGGCGTATTCAAAGGCATAACGCACAATCTTTTCACAGCCCGGGCGACTAATCAACTTGAGGCATTGCACAACTTCATCTGTTTGTTGATGCTCTATCCCCGCATAAAGATCTTCTTCATTTTCACGAATAATCACAACATCCATTTTAGGATGTTTAGTACTGATAAAAGGATGCAAACTCATACAAGGACGAACGTTTGCATATAAGCCCAGCATTTTTCTTGTTGTTACGTTCAGGCTTTTATAACCGCCACCTTGTGGTGTGGTAATGGGTGCTTTTAAAAACACCTTGTTTCTGCGTATGGTGTTCCAAGAATCTTTAGAAATGCCAGATGTATTTCCAGCTAAGTAAACCTGCTCGCCTACCGCTATTTCATCAATCTCAATCTTTGCACCGGCGGCTTTTATGATGGCCAACGTTGCATCCATTATTTCAGGGCCTATACCGTCTCCTTTTGCAATGGTTATACGTGTCATGTAGTGTTATATTTTCTGCAAATATGGGGGTCTAGTATCATAAATTATTATTTATTATTGTCATCTATACCATAAACAATTCTTATGAATTACACTTTACATCAACTACAGGTTTTTTTAAAAGTTGCTCAAACAGGAAGTATTACAAAAGCAGCAGAGGAACTTTTTTTGACGCAGCCTGCTGTATCCATACAAATCAAAAACTTTCAGCAGCAGTTTGATATTCCACTTACAGAAACCATTGGCAGAAAACTCCATATCACTGAATTTGGCTGGGAAATTGCCCATGCTGCAGAAAAGATTCTCAATGAGGTTTATGCCATCAATTATAAATCAATCAGCTATAAAGGGCTGTTAAGTGGCAGACTCAAGGTAGCCACAGTGAGTACAGGCAAATATGTGATGCCCTATTTCCTATCTGGCTTCATAAAAAAGCACAATAACATAGAGCTCTTACTTGATGTAACGAACAAACAGCAGGTTTTGCAAAGTTTGTTAAACAATGAGGTAGACATGGCTTTGGTTACCATTTTACCAGAAAAACCAGCGGTTGATTCTATGCCGATAATGACCAATTACTTCCATTTGTTTGGCCCCGTAGAAGAACAAAAGACGATAAAACTCTCCGATTTATCTACTTTACCATTTTTAAATAGAGAGCGTGGTTCGGGCACCCGTATAACGATGGAGAACTATTTATCAAAGCACGGCATTAGCCCAAAAAACACCATAGAATTTACCAGCAATGAAGCTATAAAACAAGCGGTATTGGCTGGACTCGGCTACAGCATCATGTCTGTTTTTGGTTGGAAAAATGAATTTTTAGCGCACCGCATTAGAGCTTTCAAACCGCCCGGTATGCCACTTAAGAACACCTGGCATTTGGTTTGGAATAAAGGCAAAGCACACAGCCCCGTTGCCGCAGCCTTCTTAGACTATATTCAGAAAGAAAAAGACAATATTATAAAGGCTGAATTCAGCTGGATTGAACAAGCAGGTTTCACAACTTGATTCTTAATAATCACAACAACTACATAAAAGACCAATTAAGCATAGACTTGTGGTGAAAAAGACCAGCATTCTGCCCGTATTTTAATGGCACTAACACCGCAAGGCCCAACGAATAATTTACCTTTGCTTACTATTTTTTAGACACATGAACATCAACGCCATTATTAATCCAAAATATACCTCCGTAGAGTTTGCTAAAGAGCTGCATGAAAATTTTATTGCTGCCAAGCCTTATAAGTATTTGGTGCTAGAAGATTTTTTGCAAGATTCTGTTGCCACAGCGCTATACGAACGGTTTCCCAGCATAGAGAACCTAAATGTAAAGCGCAAAAGCCTAAATGAGGACAAGAGCGAAGATTATCACTTTGAACGGTGGGATCCTATTTTTAGTGACCTCCGAAATGTCATCGCCAGTAAAGAGTGGTGCGAAGTTATGAGCATACTTACAGGCATTGATGAACTTGTTACCACAAGTGATAGTCTTGGCAGTGGCGTACATCAAGGCAAAAATGGCAGCTATGTAGATGTGCACCTAGATGTTAATATGAATCCAAAAGCTGGGCTTTGGCGAAGGATTAACCTACTTATTTATCTCAACAAAAATTGGCAGCCAGAATATGGTGGCGATTTAGAAATCTGGGATAAAGAAATGACCAAGTGCTACAACATGGTATCGCCTACATTTAACAGAGCGGTAATTTTCTTAACGGATGATAATTCACCGCATGGTTACAGCAAGATTAATGTACCACCTGGAGAGAGTAGAAAAAGCTTTTACACATATTACTACACAGCACCAGAACCCGGCATGGTGTATCGCGACAGCAAATTTTTAAGTCGCCCGAACGATACCTTAAGCAGAAAACTTGCAACGAGTACCAAAGAAGCCGTGAAAATTAAAGCGAAACAATTCTTAAAAGCACTGGGCATAAGAAGCCTTGATTTTCAGGACAAAAATTAACGCTAAGGCAAAATATTGCCACTATGCGCAAAGTATTTCCATTACGCGGGCTTATCTTTTTTTGGTCTATCTACATCATTGCTGTAGCGTCTGCTTATGCTCAAATAGAGGTGATGACTTTCAACATCCGCTATGCCAATAGCAGTGACGGCGAAAACCACTGGGATTACCGTAAAAGCGAGATAGCTTCACTCATATTAGAAAAGCGTCCAGAAGTTGTTGGCATTCAAGAAGGTCTATTTCATCAAGTTAAATACCTTGACTCGGCCCTGAGCGTTTACCGCTATGTGGGTGTAGGTCGTGAAGATGGCGCTCTAAAGGGAGAATTTGTGCCCATCTTTTATGATACAACACGCTTTAGGTTGCTTGCTACCAAAACATTTTGGCTATCTACCACACCCCACGAGCCCTCAATAGGCTGGGATGCAGCACTGCCACGAATAACCACATACGCAGCATTAGTTTCGATACAAAACTCCGACACGCTACATGTTTTCAATTGTCATTATGACCACATGGGCAGTTTGGCGCGTCAAGAATCCTCAAAGCTCATTATCAATTTAATTGACACATTAGGGCTACAGCAAAAACCGATCGTGGTTATGGGTGATTTTAATTGCGCACCCCACGAGGCTCCCATTCAATTACTGGAGCCACATCTTCGCGATGCAAGTGCCATTAGCCAATATAACAGTGGTTTAAGTGCAGGAACTTTTAATGGATTTGCTGTGGGAGACATCAACCCCAAAATCATAGATTACGTATTTGTGCAACACATCCAAGTTTCATCTTTTAGTATAATCACAGAAAAGCGCCAAAACGGATCATATTTATCTGATCACTTTCCGATTCTTGTTTCATTATTTTTGGACAGATGAGTGTTATGCTTAGCGAATGAACTTCATTATTAAATACAAACGTTTCAACCAAATAATCCCATGAAGAAGCTCCTTCTAGTTTTAGTGTATTTCATTATTGGCATTACGGCTTTTGCACAAGAAGAATCAAGAACGGTGGTTTATGATGTTATTTACATGAAAGATGGCCGACAATTAAAAGGAGAAATTTTAGTTTTTGAGGAGGCCGATGGCGATATTACATTTAGAGATACCGAAGGCCGTACCTACAGCATTACACGTTATCAATACGATTATTTTGTAAAAGACCGCGTTTTTGCCATAGAAGCACGAGATACGGTAATTATCAATGCACGAAAAATTAATGAGGCTGAAATAAGTCTTGGCCTTACGGCAAACTACATCATATTAAATCAACGTGTTTCTCAAAATGACTACTTTTTGGAAAACACTGTTGATTACGCCTTTTTACCCGTAAATTTCAAAATTAGCGTAGGCAGATATTTTAACCGTCAGCATTTTGTTGGCTTTACCGCTGATGTTGGATTGCTAGGCGATTTACAAACGAACTTTAACGCCGGTCTTCGTTATCTTTTTCAATATCCGGGATATGCCAGTAACATTGCGTTTTATTTGCCGATAGAGCTTCAATATGGGGTACTTGCTACAACTTTTAACTATGCCAATTCAGACACCGCAAGTGCTAACGGGAGCAGCGGTTATCCAGCTTACACTGATTATGAAACCACAATTCACAACGTTGGATTACACGTTGGCCAAGGCGTTGCGTTTATTTTACCCGACAAGCGCTCAATTAAATTGGAGCTCACTTTGGTAAAGAATTTTATTGTTCGTGACCGAATTCTAAATTTTAGCCGCGACCAACCAATTAATTCATTCAATCAATTTGGCTTGCGTTTAGGGGTTCTTTTCAGCCTTTAAAACGTTGTAAGCAATTTTACTAACGCATCAGTTGTAATTCGGTTAGTTTGCGATAAACCCCATCCTCGCGGTTGGTAAGTTCAGTATGCGTACCACTTTCTACAATACGACCTTGATTCATTACCAGTATGCGGTCAGCATTACGCACGGTACTTAGTCGGTGAGCAATAACAATGCTGGTGCGTCCTGCCATAAGTTGATCTAACGCCTCCTGTACAAGTTGTTCACTCTCGCTATCTAATGAAGAAGTAGCCTCGTCTAAAACTAAAATGCGGGGGTTTTTGAGCACTGCTCGTGCAATAGCTATGCGCTGCCGTTGCCCACCGCTAAGCTGAATGCCGCGTTCTCCTACTTGGGTATTGTAGCCATCAGGAAAATTAGAGATAAAATCATGAGCGTTTGCCTTTTTTGCGGCTGCCTCAATTTCTAGATCAGTTGCGTTGGGCTTGCCATAAGCAATGTTGTCTTTTATAGAGCCCCCAAATAGAACCACATCTTGTGGCACTACTGCCATTTGGTTGCGCAAAGCATGTAAATCATAGTTAGATGCAAGCTTGCCATCAAAAGAAAGTGTGCCTTTTGTGGGTGTGTAAAATCTGAGCACCATGTTAACCATAGTACTTTTACCAGCTCCACTACTGCCTACTAATGCCACTTGTTCTCCAGCCTTAATATCTAGATTTATCCCCTTTAAAACTTCTACATCAGGCCTAGAGGGATATGAAAATTCAACGTCTTTAAAGCTAATTTCACCTTTAAAGCCTTCTAAATGTGAGTCTGGTTTTAAGGCCGGTATGGGCTCTGGCTCGGTATCAAGAATTGAAAAAAGATCTTCTGTAGCGCCAATCGCTTTTTGAATATTAGTGTACACCGTGGCTAATCCACCAATGCTTCCACCAATAAAAACGGCATAAAGAATAAATTCACTCAAACTTTCTTGCCCTAACTCACCGCGGTGAATCATCCCCACAGCAAACCAAATTACCGCAACAATACTTCCGAAAATACCGAGAATAATGAAAGATGCGAATGCCCCTCTATACAAGCCACCTTTTATAGCGGTTTTTGCCACCGCGTTTGTTTTGTTGGTATACCGGGCGATTTCAAAAAACTCGTTTGCAAAGGCTTTTACCGTTTGTATAGCTTGTAATGTTTCTTCAACAATGGTATTGCTTTCTGCTACTTCACTTTGCACCTGCTTGCTATACTTTCTTATATATCGGCCAAAGATTAGCGCCAAAATCATCATGGTTGGAATAACCGCAATAATGAACAGCGTGAGTTTTACGCTGGTTACCGCCAATATAATTATGCCACCAATCACCATACTTATTTGCCGAAGAAATTCTGCTAACGTACTGGTAAGGGTTTCTTGAATTTGAGCAGTATCACTTGCGATACGACTGTTAAGTTCGCCTACCCGTTTCTCGTTAAAAAAGCGCATGTTTAAACGGATGAGATGTGCATACACATCTTGACGAATTTTGGCTAAACTTCGCTCTGTAACATTAACAAAGATCATAATGCGAAAAAAACCAGCTATGGCTTGAAGCACCAAAACACCCGCTAAAACGCCTACACGCAACTTTAAATTCTCTGGACCAGCATTCATCAAATCGCTCAATAGTTTCGGAAATGCTAGACTCGCAACCATTGTGATGACTAAAAAGAAAAAGCCTACGCCAAACAAAAGCCTAAACGGCCTTATATAAGTAAAGATGCGCATGGCTCTTTTTAGGTCACTAACTTTTATAACTTTCTTACGTTTCTTTTCTTCTTCCATAGATATTAAAACAGGGCAGCAAGTTACAATCACTCGCGGCTTTTTAACTAGCAACAAAAACGCTTTCAAAAGGTTACCTTTGCACCCGCAAAATTTAAGTATGGCCGAAGTAAAACCATATAGCGCAGAAGGAAGTAAAAAGGAACAGGTTGCAGAGATGTTTGACAACATCAGCAAACGCTATGATTTTCTAAACCACCTATTGAGCTTAGGCATAGATAAAGGTTGGCGTAAAAAGGTAGTCAACTTGGTTAAGGTACAGCATCCAAGCCAAGTTCTTGATGTTGCCACAGGCACCGCAGATTTGGCCATTGCACTTGGCAAGGCAATGCCTAATGCAGTTATTAAAGGTGCAGACATTAGCCCTGGCATGCTTGGCATTGGCAAAGAAAAAGTAGCCAAAAGTCCATATAATAATATAGAGCTCATTTTAGGCGATGGAGAGCATCTACCCTTTGAAGACAAAACTTTTGATGCGGTTACCGTTGCCTTTGGCGTTAGAAATTTTGAAAACTTAGCACAAGGACTTTCTGACATATATCGGGTGCTTAAGCCCGGAGGACAAATTGTTGTGCTGGAATTTTCACAGCCAGAAAAAGCCCCTTTTAAGCAACTTTACAACTTCTACTTTAAAAACATATTACCGGGCGTTGGCAAACTGGTTAGCAAAGATGCACGTGCTTATACCTATTTGCCGGAGAGCGTTCAAGCTTTTCCGTACGGTGAAAACTTTTTGAATAAACTTGCCCATGCAGGCTTTACTGATAATAATGCACAAACTGTAACGTTTGGCATTGCAAGCATTTACAGCGGTAAAAAAATAATCTAACAGCTCTGGCGTTAAAAGCATGTTGAAACGATTCGCTTTTTATACCATTATCATTTTACTGTGCGTACCAACTTTTGGTAATGCGCAGCGTGGCAAGCTGCAAAATCAACCTAAATACGACAACCGGCCTTTACACTTTGGCTTTTGCTTGGGGATAAACTTATTTGATTTTCAAATTAGACCTGCCTCAGACCTTACCAATATTCCCGGTTTATATGCGCTTTGGACAGACGTTTCGCCTGGATACAGCATTGGCATTGTTAGTAACCTACGCCTTAACAATTACTTTGACTTTCGCTTTATTCCAACATTTAGTGCAACTGTTAGGCGGCTATATGTTGAAATGGACAATCCGTTGAATGGTGAATATGGTATCTACGAGTACCAAATAGAGTCTAGTTTTATTCAGTTTCCATTTGAGCTGAAATTTAAAAGCGAGCGGATGAATAACCACCGGTGGTATGTTTTAGGTGGCGTTCAATACAATCTAGACCTAGCTAGTAAAGAAAAAGTAGAAGATGATACCATCTTTAAAATTGCCAGAAACAATGTGGCTTGGGAAGCCGGTGTGGGTCTTGATATTTATTTTGAATATTTCAAATTCTCACCACAACTCAAGGCACAATTTGGCATTAACAACATTTTGGTTCAAGATGGTACACTGCCTGTAAGTGCCATAGACCAACTTCTATCTCGCAGCATTCTCATCAACTTTACCTTTGAGTAAGCGATATTGATGGTCCTACATCAGTATAAAAAACACAACGCTGGCAGCGCCCTTACTTTATGCTTTAGCGCATATTTGCGCCATGATTAAAAACCCTGGGATACCCACACCAAATTGGTTAGAAAGCTTACCTAGCACACAGCGCGGCATGGTGTTTATGCTCATCTCTGTGGTTTGTTTTAGTTTGATGAATCTGGTGGTTAAATATCTGCCACATATACCCGCCACAGAACTTGTGTTATTTAGGTCTATCGTTTCTATAGCGCTTAGTTTATGGATGATTCGCCAACGCAACCTCAACCCCTTTGGCAATAATAAATTTTGGCTTATCCAGCGTGGTGTGTACGGTGTTATAGCCTTAACGTCATTTTTTTATACCCTGCAAAAAATGCCCATTGGTCCGGCCTTAACCATACAGTACCTCTCTCCCATATTCACCGCCATTTTTGCGATTTTTATCTTAAAAGAACGTATGCGGCCAGTGCAATGGATTTACTTTCTGGTGGCCTTTGCTGGCATTGCATTGATTAAAGGTTTTGATAGCCAAACCAGTATGCTGCTGGTTGGCTTGGGAATTACCTCTGCCATATTTTCTGGCTTAGCTTATAACGCGATACGCAAGTTAAAAGACAGTGACCATCCTGTTGTGGTGGTATTTTACTTCCCACTCATTGCCACACCCATTATGGCTATTGTTTCAATTTTTCATTGGGTTACACCAATTGGCTGGGATTGGCTATTACTCGTACTAATGGGTGTTCTCACTCAAATTGCTCAAGTAAATATGACTAAAGCGTATCAAGCCGCACCCGTTGGTAAAGTTGCACCACTAAAATACATTGGTGTGCTATTGGCTATTGGCTTCGATATCAGCTTATTTGCGGTACACTATGAATGGTTCACTTTGGTTGGTATGGCTATGGTAGTAGCTGGGGTGGTGTTAAATATGCTACACAAAAGCAGCCCAAAGCCGATTTCGTAATTCTGCACGCAGGTGTGATCTTCTTTGCAGGATATCAGAACATCTAAAAAACTCAAACCAACGCCCCGCGAAGCATATCTAACGCCATAAATGCGCTTTTCTTAATGTTTCGCTCACGGTCTTTACCAAAGTGAAATTTTCTTGCAATGGTTTTATCTGGGCCAGATAGGGCAATCCATACGGTACCTACGGGCTTTTCATCTGTGCCACCATCTGGTCCCGCAACGCCACTAGTGGCCAAAGCCCAAGTAGTGCCCAAGCGCAGACGTGCCCCTTCGGCCATTTGGGTTACAACAGCTTCGCTAACCGCCCCGTATTGTATTAAGCTTTCTTCTTTTACGCCTAAATGCCCAATCTTAATAGGGTTAGCATAAGCCAAAATACTACCTAAATAATATCTAGAACTTCCTGAAATACTTGTAATAAGATGCGCCAAATAGCCCCCAGTACAACTTTCTGCGGTAGCCAATGTTTCGCCACGAGCCACAAGTAATTCGCCTACCACCTGCTCTAAGCGCTCTTGATCTGTGCCATAAACAATGGGGCCAAGTATGTTTTTTAATGCATTTTCTTTTTCAGTAATCAAAGCATTGAGAGACGGGGCATCATCACCCTTAGCTGTTAATCGCAACCGCACCATACCCGGCCGTGGTAAGTATGCCATCTTTAGGTTAGTCGGTAAGCTGTCTTCAAAATCTTCTAACTTTTCTGCCAACTCACTTTCTGGCACCCCTACTGTAAGGATGGTTTTATGTACAATATGCTTGCGTATAAGTTCAGCTTCAACAACTGGCAGCACACGTTTTTCCATGAGGTATTTCATTTCATAGGGTACGCCAGGCATACTAACATAGTAAATGCCGTTGCGTATAAATAGCATGCCGGGTGCTGTGCCCGTATCGTTAAACAATACGCGGCAACCGCTAGGCACCTCAGCTTGTTGCTTATTACGGCTAGACGGTATCCTGCCAAGGCTAGCAAAAAGCTGCTCTATATGCGCATATATTTCTGGTTTAAAATCCAGGTCCATATCAAAATAGGCCGCAAGGGTGTGTTTAGTCACATCGTCTTTTGTAGGCCCTAAGCCTCCTGTAATTAACACTAATCGCGTTTCACTTAGCAGGCCATCAAGCGCGCCAGTTATGGCTTCGCTGGTATCGCTAATACTTGTTATCCGGGCAACATCTACACCCAAAAGATTTAATTGCTGCGCCATCCACGCACTATTGCTATCAACAATTTGCCCAATTAAAATCTCATCGCCTATTGTAATAATCTCTGCCTGCATAGCCCTTATTTAATTTTGGTATGCAAAGAAACATAAAGCACGAGATTAAAAGTTCAGGCCCTATGAGTTAATGGCATGATGTGTTTATCGCTGAAATAATAGACCATAAAAAAGCCCCAAATTTGGGGCTCTGAATGCTTTAGAATACTTGGAATCCCGTCCCATAAATTGCAGGCCGCGGGGTAACGCACATCACCGGTATTTCGGCATTGTATAGCACCTGGCCTACCTCACCACCGCTAAAGCGGCTGATTATTGTATCGTCATCATCCTCCATAATCATCAACACATCTGCGTTTACCTGATCACAATAATCTAGTATGGCTTGAGGGGTTGATCTGCCCATACTATCTATAAATTCCATATCTGCGGCAACCTTGTGCTTGGTGATAAAATCATACACCTGCTTAACATGAGGGCGTAATTTCTTAGTTTCTGCTTCATCTTCTGTACACGCTACAATCTTTACCGTAGCACCCCATATACGTGCCCAGTGCAGACATTCGCCCACTTTTTCTTTGCTCTTTCTGTCTAGCATAACAGGAAAAACAATGGTTTTTACAGATTCAAAACCGCGTTGACCTTTCATCACTATAACCGGCTCTTTTACGCGTTGTACAACACGCAGCGCATTGCTTCCTAAAATCTTTTTACCAAAGTTCTCAGGCCGCCCATTGGTACCCATGATTACAATTTCTGGCGAAAGCATATCAACGGCACGTGCAATTTCATCATCTACAGAGCCGCGAGCTACCATTGGTTCTATGCGCACACCTGATTTTGCCTCCCTAGATTTAACAATCTCAAGCAAGGCTTTCATGGTATCGTCTTTAATCGTGTCCAGATTGCGTTCGCGATTAAATAACTTTTCCCAAAATGTATTTGACTCAATTACTGATAATACAACAACTTCTGCGTCAATACTTTTTGCTACAATGATTGCTTGGTCTAATGCATTCAAAGATTGTTCTGAAAATCCTACGGGTACCAGAACTCTTTTGGTTCTTTCGCTCATGAGAAGAGGCTTTTATTAACTTACGCAGCAAATGTAAGCCCTCCATACAATATGAACAATGACTTTATTCCATTATCAGAATTAATCTTAAATCCAGATGGCAGCATCTACCACTTAAACCTAAAAGCGGGAGAAGTTGCTACTGAAATTATAACTGTGGGTGACCCTGACCGGGTGGATGAGATTAGCCGCCATTTTGATCATATAGAGCTAACGCGCCAACATAGAGAGTTTAAAACAGTAACCGGAACCTATAAAGGCAAACGCCTAACAGTAATCGCCACTGGCATCGGCACAGATAATATTGATATTGTTTTAAATGAACTAGATGCTGTTTTTCAATTCGATTTTACTTCGCGTACGCGGAAAAAAACCTCAACCAAACTTAGGTTTATAAGAATTGGCACCAGTGGTGCGGTACAAGAAGATATTAAACTCAATACTTTACTTGCTAGTGATTCGGCACTTGCTTTTGACCGACTACTTGCTTTTTACGACACACAAAACTTTGACCAACCAGACAATTGGCCAGAGCGATTGAGCGATGTAAAACCTTGGATAACGCTTGCTACACCACGATTAACAGCATCTGTGCCCAACACTTTTGTGCATGGCGTTACAGCAACTATGCCTGGTTTTTATGCCCCGCAAGGACGAAATTTTCGGTTAGCAAGCTTGTTTGGCAGAAATCTGGAAGAACTAAGAACGCTTCGCATTCGCGGTGAACGTGTAACAAATTTGGAAATGGAAACAGCCGGCATGTACGGCTTAAGTGCCTTATTAGGGCACGAGGTTATTTCTTTGAATGCGATTTTAGCCAACCGTGTTACCGGCGAATTTTCTAGTAACCCAAAGGCCGCCATAGCGCACCTTATTGAAGAAGCACTGGCTTGGATTATTACTCTTCCGCCACCGGAATAGAAATCTCGTAAGTCTTTCTGGTTTTATTTGTTAGATAAGACTGCCGCAACCACGGATTGTGATATTTTAAAGTTTTATAGCTCAGATCAAAAATATTTGCAAAGGCAGCAAAATCTGCTACTGCACTATCAATGGTAATTGTTTTTGTTTTTAACGGGGGATATAAATCCTTTGGGCGAAAATGAAACCCATACATTTTAGGATCTTCCATTATCGCTTTTAGAGCCAACATTCGAAATACATATCGGGAGGTTTCGTGATTTAAGTGTAAATCATAATAGTTTGCCGCACTCTGCCTCGATAATTGATTTTGCAAACCTCTCATACCCATATTATAGCTTGCCGCAGCTAAAGTCCAACTACCAAATTTAGATTTTGCGTCAAGGAGATAATTACAGGCCACCTCAGTAGCCTTTTCTAAATGATAACGTTCATCAACTTCAGCATTAATTTCTAAACCATATTCCTCCGCAGTACCTTTCATGATTTGCCAAAAGCCTACTGCACCACTTGGCGAAACCGCGTTTGTAAGTCCGCTTTCTATAAGTACGAGATATTTAAAATCAGCAGGCACCCCATACTTTTTCAGAATTGGCTCTATAATCGGGAAATAACGATTCGCGCGCTTAAACAAGAGTAAGCTATTACTCTGCCAATACGTATTTACGTGAATTTCACGATCAAGGCGTTCATGCACATCAGGGTCATTTAAGGGCGGTTGCTCTCCAGCAAAGCTGATATGTTTGGGAATTGGCACGGCATAAATGCCATAGCTATTTTGAAACGCTTGAAAATACTGCTTATCTTCATTTTCATCACGGGTACCTTGGGTAAACAGCAATGTTAATGTTGCTATAAATCCAATCCACCCTGTGCTATTAATCCACTTCATAAATCAAATATAGGGCTTAAATGTCTAGGCTTAATAGCGCAGCGAGAAGTAAAAATGTCAAATTAAAAATACTAAGGGCTGAATACAAAAGGCGTTTCAAAGTCATGCCATGCGGTGCCATCTTTATCCTTTTCTGAGATGATGGGGTTATCAATTTCCCAATCAATATTAAGGCTTTCATCATTCCATAAAATGCACCCCTCGCTATTTTTAGCATAAACATTGGTGCATTTATACGTAAAAATGGTATTGTCTTGAAGGGTACAAAAGCCATGCGCAAAACCAGCAGGAATCCAGAACAGTTTTTTGTTTTCTGCAGAAAGGTGAACGCTATGGTGTTTGCCATAAGTTGGTGAGCCTTTGCGGATATCTAGGGCAATGTCTAAAACTGCACCTGTAATTACTCGAACTAATTTGCCCTGTGCAAAAGGCGGTGCCTGAAAGTGAAGGCCGCGAACTACGCCCCTTTGAGAAAGGCTTTGATTATCTTGAACAAATTCATCTTGCACACCAATTTGCTCAAAAAAGCTCTTGCTGTAGCTCTCATAAAAATAGCCTCGGGCATCTTCAAAAACACGAGGCTCTAATTCGAACAATCCGGGAAAACCGGTTTCTAATACTTTCATTGCGGCCAAAAATAGTAGAGAATATGCAATACTACTAACATGAAATCACTGTTGTAAATATTTTAACCTTGTTCACCCTGTATTGCAAGAAATTCAAGAATGCATGTACTTATTTCTTCCGGTCTTGTAACTACCATTAAATGGCTACCTCCCTCAATAATTTCTGCGTTTTTTACCAATGCAATTGGAAATAGCTCGTCTTTACTGCCATGAATATGGTATACCGGACATTCTGTATTGGCACCCTGCCAGTTCAGCACTGCATCCATTGCCCATTTATAGTAGCTCCCGCTAAACTGGTCAAGCATATCCACAATAACTTGAATGCGGTGGTCATTTTTAGACAAAAATATTTTCGCACCATTTACAATGGTTTTTTTCAAAATATCTTTTTGCACCAATTTCAGCAATTTGAGTTTTTGGGCAGCATTAAAAAGGGGTTGTAGTATTTCGCCACTGCGCAGGCTACTTATTAGGATAACAGCCTTTACCGGAAAAACCGCCGCGACCTCTTGTGCTACTAGCCCACCCATACTAAGCCCAATGAGCACATCTGTTGGCAAAATGGTTACTTCATTTACCAACCTAAGCGCATATTTACGTAAAGGTTCATCTTCTAAGGGTTCTATCCAGTTAAGGTATACACAAGTGGTACCATCTAGCTGTAAATATTGAAAAGCGCGTTGGTCGGCACCCATGCCGCTAAAAAAAACAAGGCGTTGTTTCATGAGCCCAAATGTCTATTAACAAGCCCGAACAACTCGTCATTTATATGGCCAGAGGCTGCTAATATTTCTTTACCAAAAAGATAATCATCTCCCTTATTAAAATCGCTAACCTTGCCGCCTGCCTCCTTAACCAAGAGCACACCAGCTGCTACATCCCATGGATTAAGGCCGTATTCAAAAAAACCTTCAAAGCGTCCGCAGGCAACATAAGCCAGATCAGTTGCCGCACTACCAAAGCGCCGCATACCACGGGTATATTTAAAGCAATCTTGCAACAGCTGCATGTATTGCGGCATTTTACTAAAGTCATGGTATGGAAAGCCCGTAGCAAGTAGCGCATTGCTCAGTGGTTGCTTTTTACTCACCTTAATCGGGTGGTCATTTAAGTATGCGCCGCCAGACTTCCAAGCATAAAACAGCTCATCATTACCAATTTCATAAACCACACCAATAGTAATTTCCCCTTTCTCAACCAGCGCAATACTAATGGCATAAAGCGGCAACCCATGTAAATAATTGGTAGTACCATCTAGCGGGTCAATAATCCAAAAAGTATCTCCACGGTTTTGAGAAGTTGTTTCTTCTTCCGTTAAAAATCCCGCATCTGGCAATAACTCCATTAAACCGGCTACAAGCATTTTTTCAGCCTCAACATCTACATAGCTCACCAAGCTGTTTAAACTTTTAGTTTGCACATCAGAGGCATTGAGCAAGCTTTGCTGTTCGCGAATAAATTGACCAACTTTTAGTGTTAGTACGTTTATAGACAAGGTTAAATCTCGCAATGAAAGCGCCATAAATTAGCAATTGATGCCAGCGAAATTAAGCATTGTTAAGAGGCCATGAGGCTCGTGATAAGAATGTTTATTTCTGCTGAAAAAAAAAGCACAAAAAGCCGCCCGTTGCGTATTAACTACTAGGCGGCCTTTGTGCTCATAATAAGCCCTCAAATTGAGCGCTGCGTTTAATCAATTTAAGATTGCCAACCTCCGCCTAGTGCTTGATAAAGTTGTACCATAGCGTTAAGCAGTTGTTTTTTTGTTTCAACAAGTTCAAAACGAGACTCTAATGCATCGCGCTGGGTAAGCAGAACCTCCATATAGTCTGCACGGGCAGAGCGAAAAAGATCATTTGAAATTTGAATAGACTCTACCAAGGCCTGTACTTGCTTTTGCTTTAGGTCATAGTTTTTTTCAAGATTGGCAAGGTTAGAAACCTGATTATATACTTCAATGTAAGCAGAGAGAATGGTTTGCTCATACGTAAATACCGACTGAATTTGCTTGGCGTTTGCATTAAAATAAGCGGCCTTAATTGCTTTCCTATTAATAAGGGGCGCAACAAGATCTCCTGCCAAGCTATACAACATAGACTCCGGTGTTCTTGCCAAATACGCTGGATTAAAAGCCTGTAAACCAATACCTGCTGTAATGCGCATGCCAGGATAAAACTGTGCCCGTGCGGCATTTACGTCAAGTTTTGAAGCTGCCAACATAAACTCAGCTTGACGTATATCAGGCCGGTTAGCCAGTAATTGAGCAGGTACTCCTGTGGCAAAAACATCTATTTGAAAATCAAAAAACGTATTGTGTTCGCGATCAATATGTTGTGGAAAACGCCCAGTTAAAAAGTTGAGTTTATTTTCTGTTTCTACAATTTGTTGTTTTATGGCATACTGCAAACTGCGGGTATGCAATACTTGGGCCTCAAATCTGCGCACAGCAAGTTCTGTAACACGGGCAGATTGCTTTTGCGCTTTTACAATTTCTAGTGCATTATTTTGCAGATTTATGTTTTGCTGCAAAATAGAAAGCTGATTATCCAGCGCCAGCAATTCATAATAACTGGTAGCTATTTCTGCAATAAGCCGCGTTACCATGAAGTTCTTACCCTCTGTAGTGGCCAGGTAACGCATAGCTGCAGCCTTTTTTGAATTGCGTAACTTTTTCCAAATGTCCAGCTCCCATGAGGCAAAAACCCCAACCATTATATCTGGAACAGGATCTGGCATGGCACGGCCAGGTTCTATATCTGTAGTTGCCTCATTGGCTCCTAAGGGCGTATAGCGAGCGGTTTTATCCACCCCCGCGCCAGCTGCCATCCCTATAGCTGGCAAATACTCGCCCTTACGTGCCATAACCTCGTTCTGCGAGATTTCTATTTCCTGCAAAACAATATTTAATTCTTGATTGGCATGTAGCGCGGTATCAATTAACGCAATAAGATATGGGTCCTTAAAAAAGTCTTTCCAAGGCATTGCAGCCATATTTGTAGAATCTATCGCTGTGCCAAAATCATCCGGAATTTTACGATGCTCCGCTTTCATTTTACGTACAGGTACGCATGAGGTCATGGCTGTAAATGCCATTAAGCCAATAACCATGAAGTATATAAATCGTGCTTTCATTTTAATTCTTTTTATCCTTTTTACCTGCCATTAATTTGGCAATACGAGCATTGAGCTTTTTGATTGTTTGTCTAGATTGTAGTTCCGTTAATCCTTCGCGAACCATTTCTTCAGATATTGGCTCATCGCTTTCACCTTTGATTAGCTTTTTACCTTTAATAGCATTGGCAAAAACGTAATACAAACCAGGTATTAATAGCACGCCAAAAAGAGTACCTATGAGCATGCCCCCCATAGCAGAAGCACCAATGGTATGATTGCCAATGGCACCTGCGCCATGCGCTAACACAAGGGGAATTAATCCTGCGATAAATGCGAAAGATGTCATTAGAATAGGCCGAAAACGTGCTCGGGCACCTTCCGTGGCGGCTTGCACAATGGAGGCCCCTGCGCGCTGCCGCTGCACGGCAAATTCAACAATTAATACGGCATTTTTACCTAATAGGCCAATAAGCATAATCAAGCCTATTTGCGCATACACATCATTGGCAAGGCCCATAGCCTTAAGTAAAACAAATGAACCAAAAACACCAATGGGTAGCGAAAGAATTACCACTAGCGGCAACACAAAGCTCTCATATTGGGCCGCAAGTACCAGATAAACGAATATTAGCACCACAATAAAAATGTAGATAGCTTCATTACCACGCATAGACTCATCATAGCTTAAGCCTTCCCAAGCAATATCATACCCTCGCGGCAGCGCTGCAGCAGCAACTTCGCGAATGGCCTGTATTGCATCTCCTGTGGTAAATCCTTTTGCGGGCAAGCCGCGAATAGCTGCAGAGTTATATAAATTATATCGTGTAATTTCATTGGGGCCCAATCGTTTTTGAACCTTCATAAATGAAGAATATGGCACCATCTCCCCTTCTTCATTTTTTACAAATAGATTTTCAAGATCTGATGGCATCCTGCGATATTCTGGCGCAGCTTGCGTATAAACTTTAAAAAATCGCCCAAAACGGATAAAGCCCTGCTCATAGGTGCTGCCTATTAAAATGTTCAGATTCTCCATTGCTTTACCAATGGAAACACCTTTTTGCATCGCTACATTATTATCTATGAGCAGCTCATATTGCGGATAATTTGCGGCATAAAAGGTAAATAACCCCGTAAGCTCAGGGCGCTCAGCAAGCGCATCCATAAAAGCATTATTAATTTTTTCAAACTCGTGGTAGTCGGTTCCATCTGTTTTATCTATCAAGCGCAGAGAAAATCCGGCTGAAGACCCAAAACCAGGAACCGCTGGTGGTTCAAAATATTCAATAACGGCACCTAAATTGGCGGTTTTCTCCTCTAACTCTTCCATAATTTCAATAACCGATTGTGCGCGCTGCGACCAAGGCTTTAGGTCAATTAAACAAGTACCCGCGTTAGACCCACGCCCCTCTGTCATGATTTCATAGCCAGCCAATGAAGAGACAGATTCAACGCCTTCAATTTCCTCGCAGATGCGCTGCAAATCGCGCGCAACTTCATTGGTGCGCTCTAAAGTAGAGCCCGGTGGTGTTTGAATAATGGCATAAATAGTGCCTTGATCTTCACTGGGGATAAACCCTGCTGGCAGTACGGTATTGGTAAAATATATACCCCCACAAAAGGCTATTAAAACGCCAAACGTAACTACTCTTCGTGCCACAATTTTATTGAGCACAAGCATGTAACTGCCTGTTAAGCGCTCAAAAAGACGGTTAAAACCGTCTATAAAACGGTCTATAATACTTTTTTTACGTGCTTTACCATGATGATTTTTGAGAATCATGGCACTGAGCACAGGGGTTAGCGTTAGCGCAACTACAGCAGAGAGTACAATTGCCCCAGCCATTGTAATTGAAAACTGCCTGTAAAAGACACCAACTGGACCAGTCATAAATGAAATTGGAATAAATACGGAAGTCATCACCAACGTTATTGCGATAATCGCTCCACCAATCTCACCCATCACTTTTTTTACAGCCTGATAAGGCGTTAAACTAGGTTCTTCCGCCATTTTAGCATGAACCGCTTCAACTACCACAATGGCATCATCTACCACAATACCAATGGCCAACACCAAAGCAAAAAGTGTAATTAAGTTAATAGAAAGGCCAAAAAGCTGCATTACAAAAAAGGCACCAATCAATGAAACAGGTACGGCTATAATGGGGATGAGTGTTGAGCGCCAATCTCCTAAAAAGAGAAATACCACAATGGCCACCAAAATAAAAGCATCCCGAAGTGTGTGCATCACCTGCGTTATGGATGCATCTAAAAACTTAGAAACATCATAGCTAATTTTATAGCCAATACCGGGCGGCATAGAAGCTTCTAGCTCAGCAAGCTTTGCCTTTACGCTTTCTATAACATCACTTGCGTTGCTGCCAACCGTTTGTTTAAGCACGATAGAGGCCGAAGGTTTACCATCAAGATTAGAGTAAATGTCAAAAAATTCGCTGCCCAACTCAACCTCTGCAATATCACGAAGCTTAAGCAACTCCCCTTCTTCTGTAGCACGGATGATAATGTCTTTATACTGCTCCGCCTCATTGTATCGATCTTGATATACTAAAACATACTCGAGCGACTGTGCCATTTTACCAGAACTTTGCCCTAAACGGCCTGGTCTGGCAATGATACTTTGGTCTTGCATGGCCTCTAAAACCTCTTCGGCAGAAACATTATAGGCGCGCATGCGATCTGGCTTTAACCAAACACGCATGGCAAATTTTCGACTACCAAGTATCTGTGCTTGCGCAATGCCATTAATCCGCTGAATTTCTGGGATCATTTTGGTGTAGGCGTAGTTGTAGAGAAAGAGTTCATCAGCCGCTTTGCCGTCTCCATAAAGATTTACATACATGAGCATGCTAGGCTGTACAGGGGTAATAATTACACCTTCTCTTTGTACCAAAGGCGGAAGCAAAGTCATAACCTGATCTACACGCGTTTTAACCCGAACTACAGCCTCATTAGGGTCTGTACCTGGCTCAAATATGATACGGATGGTGCCTTCACCTGCACTGGTTGCATCAGAAGCAATATAGCGCATGCCTTGCACGCCATTTATTGCTGTTTCTAGGGGAATAAGTGTTGATTTAGTAAGAACGTCAGCGCTAGAGCCCGGATAGGCAATAAAAATATTTACCGTAGTTGGGGCTATTTCTGGAAATTGTGAAATGGGCAATTGCTTTATAGAAAGTAACCCCACAAACACTATTAATATTGAAATTACAATGGCCAAAACGGGCCTATGAATAAATCTGCTAAACATGTTATTCGATTTTTTTTGGTTGAGGGCTATTCTGCGTATAAATCCAAATTGGCTAATACAGAATCGGGCTTTAAATACATAAAGTCTATGGCCTGCCCCTCTCTTACCTTTCGGATTCCATCTAATAAAATGCGATCGCCTTCTTGCAAACCACTAGATACAATAAACAGATGAGGAAGCTCTTCGGCCACCTCTATACGGGTGGTGCGAAGCTTGTTTTCTTGGTCTAACACAAAAACATAACGTTGGTCTAACACTTCAAAAGTGGCTTTTTGCGGAATGATCATCGCACTTTTAAGTGCGGTGTGCATAACAATGTTGCCAGTCTCGCCATGCCGCAGTAAGCCATTTGGATTTGGAAATGTGGCACGAAAAGCAATGTTTCCGGTCTTGCTATCAAAATCTGCCTCTATGGCGGTTATCTCTCCACTTTGGTCAAATTCTTCGCCATTGGCCATAATAAGTTTTACCTGCTTGCCTTCATCTGCGCGATCATTGCGCTTATATGCCAGATACTCAGCCTCTGGCACATTAAAATAAACCCACATTTCACTGTTATCAGACAGTGTAGTGAGTAGTTCCCCCTCTTCAATAAGGCTACCCAACCGTACATGAAAACGATCCATAATACCATCAAAAGGCGCTCTAATTTCTGTAAACCCAAGATGTACTTGTGCTAGAGATAGTTCAGCCTTTGCCTTGTCATACTTGGCTTTGGCAAGTGCCAGCTCATTGGCAGAAACAATATTACTGTCGGCCAGTTGCTTGGTATTTAGGTATTCTATTTCAGAAAACTCGGTTTCTGCCTGTGCTTTTTGCAACTCAGCACGGTAAAGCAGCGGCATTATTTGAAACATCAATTGGCCCTTTTTTATAAACTGGCCTTCGTCAACATAAATGTTTTCTAGATAGCCGCGCTCTAGGGCTCGCAGTTCGATGTGCTGATTTGAGTGTATCTGGCAAACATAATCTCGCGAAACAATGGTGTCTTTTACAAAAGGCTTGGTCACCAAATATTTCACTACTTCATGTGCTTCGTGGTGGTTGTGCGCACAGGCCGTGGCCAACAATATGGCCACTGCACCGTGCAGTAATGCTTTAAATTTCATCTTTAATTAATGCGTTAAAAAAATAGTAGAAAGTGATGTGTATACGTAATGGAATACGCAACAGATACCGCAAGGCAAACACACTGTGTACAACCTTAAAAGCGGCTTGGCTCAAGCAGAACAAGCTACTTTGCCTGCATTAATTCAAAGTCTGAGTACCCGTAGGGCAAGAAAAAGTGGGCTATTTGGCGCCAGCGAGAAGGCATTTATTCTCGCGTTTTTATATCCTGAAACATTTAGATAGGCTGCCATAAAAGCACAAGCCTGTGTTGCAACATTACCGGCCTCTAGCCCAAACCTATTTGTAGAATCTTGTTCGGTTTCTTCAACTTCGGTTTCTTCAAAGATGAGATCTATGTGCGCATCAAATCCTAAATCGGGGTTAGCCGCAGCAAGTTGCTCCCCTTTAACGGCAGATGGGTCTTGTTTTGAAACCTGAGAAACTGTTAATGGCGCATTGGCTTGCGCAGAAAAAGTAAACGTGCCTGTAATTGTAATAACCAAAACAAGCACCATGATGCTTGTTCTTTGTACAAATGTGGCAAACGTCTGTTTCATTTAAGAGGGCGAAATTAATTCAATTTGATGAGGATTATACCGCGTCTGCTTAAAGTTTGGTTAAAAAGGCGCTATATGTAATTGCTGAGTGGCCAAAGGCATATAGGCCACCTGATTGATTTTGGTATTGAACATCCGCTGTGTGGTGCTAATAGATTTTACTTGAACGCGGTCCATGCGTATGTCAATCATCGGGTTTTCTGCCTGGGGCTTGGTGTGAAAATCAATAATTTGATGTGCATCGTGTCTTTCTAAAAACCTCGTAAACAAGGTAGTTCTATGTTTTTGCTGCTTGTAATTGTATAGGGGTGCCGATTGAAAAATCAACGCTTTAGGTGCGTGTTTTACCACCTGCATTTTTTGTTCATTCCAAATAAATTCAGACACCCCGTTTGGTGAACAAACCAATAGCGTAAATGCCTCTAATTCACGATAATGATAGGTGTTTACAAAATTGTGTTCATCACCCATTGCTATAAAATGCAGAGGCACCAAACCCCTACTATGTTTGTAATCTCCAGGCTGTTTATTGGGATGAAATGCTCCATTCATGATGCATAACGTTAGGCCATTGGCAGCACTCACAAACCAGCTACCGGTACCTTCTGGGTCTTGTGGAAATATAACATCAGACCCATTAATCTTCTCTTTTACCGGAAATATTGCTTCTGCTCGCAAAGGACTTTCATCTCTGTTTTGTGTTACGATGTAGCCGTCTTGAAATGGTAAATAGGTAATGGTGCACATTTAACTTGTTACTTTGGTTCTAAAGATAAATACCATCGCGCGTAGCCGCAAACCTTTAAAAATCATCTTCACAGTTTAAAAAGGACGTATAAGGTGTAACTTATTACTTTTGCCCACTTCAAGAAAAAGTTTCCTTTCAAAACAGATTTAGAGAATTATAGAAAGAATCAAAAGCGCTTATTTTCAGTTGAATAAATCTCTCTTGAGGAAAACTCATTATAAACGTCTCGTTTAAGAATTAAGTAAAACCTTAGGCCCAACTAATAACACATTAACATGTTTACGCAAAAAAAGCTTTTCTCATTTTTAACTATTGCCATTTTTACCTCAGTGCTTATCGGCTGCGAAGGCGGCACTACTTTCACAAAAACAATTGATAATAAATCTTCAGAGTCTATTTCAGTGAGAATATACACAGATTTCGGCTCGGGTAAATCCTTTAATATCGGCCCTGGCTCTGCAACTGAAGTCTTCTGGAATGACCAGATGGGGATGTTTACAGGCGATGATTTTACCTGCACACAACTGATTGATTCAATACAGATTACTATTTCTGGTAATAAACAATTGGTGAAAGACCCTATGGTGTCAAGCAATTGGATTCGAGAATCTAAAAACGGCAGAAATTCAAGAGAAGATTGCACATTTATTGTTACCGATAATGACCTACAGTAGTTAGCACGGAATATTTATTTATTACTGAAATGACGGATTTTCAAGTCCTAATAGACCTTCATAAGAACAATCATAGACAAGGGCCGGGCAGTGATGCCGTTACCGAAAAAGCACTGGGCCTTATTCCGCTTTCTGATACAGCCAAGCTACAAATTGCCGATCTGGGTAGTGGAACAGGCGCACAAACTTTGATATTGGCAAAGCTTTTAAAAGGAGACATCACAGCGATTGACCTTTTTCCTGACTTCTTAAACATTTTAGCTGAAAAAGCTGAAAAGCACGGGGTCTCAAAATCAATAAAAACAGTGGAAGCATCTATAGATGCGCTGCCTTTTGAGCCAAACAGTCTTGATCTAATTTGGAGTGAAGGTGCCATTTACAATATTGGGTTTGAAGAGGGTATTCGTTATTGGCACAGTTTTCTTAAACCTGGTGGTTTTATCGCGGTATCAGAAATCACTTGGCTCACAGATAGTCGCCCTAAAGAAATTGAAGAATATTGGCAAAAGGCATATCCACAAATAGACACCGCCAGCAATAAGATTCAACAGTTAAAAAGAAGTGGTTACCATACCATTGGGCACTTCATGCTGCCACCTGATTGTTGGCTAGAACATTATTACAAGCCGCTGCAAGATGGTTTTGACGCTTTCTTAAATCGACATCATAACAGTGCGTTGGCCCGTGAGATTGTGGCGCAAGAAATAGCTGAAATTGCACTCTACGACAAGTACAAAACCTATTACAGCTATGGCTTTTATGTGGCCCAAAAAATTTAATTAGGGTATTGCATGTTACCCGTGCAACATGGCCAATCGGCTAAAGAAAAATCATTTTTTGTTTAACTCTGTAATCACTGGTATTACCCACTTTAGTTTTGAAAAAACGCCTTTTGCAAGGTGTTAATATCTATTTTTGCGGCCCTAAAAGCAGCATGCACGTGGCCGAGTACCTCACTTTTTTTATTCTAGCATTCACTTCTTTTTTCTCGCTTATCAACCCACTGGGCACGATGCCCGTTTTTATGACGATGACCAGCGAACTAAGCGACCAAGAACGTAAAAACACTGCTAAGAAAGCAACCATTGCTGCCACATTAACCCTGATACTTTTTGCCTTTTCTGGGCAACTTTTATTCAATTTTTTCGGCATATCCGTAAACAGTTTGCGCATGGTTGGCGGCATTATTTTCTTTTTAATGGGGATGGATATGCTACAAGCCCGACTGGCAAAAACTAAAGTTAGAAGCAGCGAGGTTAAAAGCTATGTAGATGACATCTCCATAACACCACTTGCCATACCCATGATTACAGGGCCAGGCGCCATAACAAACGCCATAGTGCTTATGGAAGACGCCTTAAGCTGGCAATTAAAGGCGGTGCTTATTGTTTCAATAGCGGCAGTTATGCTGCTCACATTTCTCATTCTTTTTAGCAGTGGCCGCATCATGAAGTTGCTTGGCCAAACGGGTAATAATGTACTCATGCGTCTTATGGGCCTGATTGTTATGGTTATAGCCATAGAATTCTTTTTTGCAGGGCTAAAACCAATTGTTGTTGATATTATCCGAAGTGCTGCCCAATAGCTAATTTTAAAAATTATCGCAGAAGATTCTTTAGCTTTTGTGAATTAATACACAAGGGCGTTGATAAATTCCTAAAACAGAAATCAAAAATCTGCCGTCTTTACATTCCCCCACAAACACCGTACTTTTGCAGCCGTTAAAACAGAAATTTTGAGTAAAAAAGCTGCATTAATTGTTTTAGATGGTTACGGTATTGGGGCCAACCCAAAAGCCAGTGCCATTGTTGCCGCAAACACACCATTTATGGATAGCCTTTGGGCTAATTATCCGCACACAACCTTGAGCACATCTGGCTTAGACGTTGGTTTACCAGAAGGCCAAATGGGTAATAGCGAAGTGGGCCATATGAATTTGGGTGCAGGCCGGGTAGTGTATCAAGATTTAGTAAAGATAAATCTGGCGGTAAAAGACCACTCATTATATCAAAACGAAGCGCTTAGGGCTGCATTCGCGTACGCGGAAGCAAATCATAAACCCATACATTTTATTGGGTTGGTAAGCGATGGTGGCGTGCACAGCCACATTGACCATCTCAAAGGATTGTTGGATATGGGGCATCAACGCGGCTTTAACAACATGTTTGTACATGCCTTTACCGATGGCCGAGATTGTGACCCAAAAAGTGGTCTTGGCTTTTTGCAAGATCTTGAATCGCACCTAAAAATAACAGGCGGTGCCATAGCCTCAGTAATTGGCCGCTATTATGCCATGGACCGTGATAAGCGTTGGGAGCGCGTTAAGCTTGCCTACGACCTATTGGTTAAGGGTGAAGGCACATCTGTACCCAATGCCATAGAGGGCGTTAAAAACAGTTATGATAACGGCATTACCGATGAATTTATAAAACCAATTTCAGTTTCAGAAAATGGTCGTCCGATTGCACAAATTCATGAAGGAGATGTGGTGATTTGTTTCAACTTTCGTACAGATCGTGGTAGAGAAATAACCATGGCACTTACGCAACAGGATTTTCCTGAACAGCAGATGAAAGCGCTAGATCTGTATTACGTTACCATGACTAACTATGATGACACTTTTAAAAATGTGCATGTAGCGTATGATAAAGACAATGTGCAAAACACCCTTGGCGAAGTACTGGCTAATGCAGGCAAAACCCAAATTCGTATTGCAGAAACAGAGAAATACCCACACGTTACATTCTTTTTTAGTGGCGGCCGCGAAGAACCTTTTACAGGAGAAACCAGAATCATGTGCCCCAGCCCAAAGGTTGCTACCTACGATTTACAACCAGAGATGAGCGCCTTTGATGTTAGAGATAACATTGTTAAAGCCTTAAATCAAGGTGATGTTGATTTTGTCTGCCTCAATTTTGCCAACCCTGATATGGTAGGCCACACGGGTGTTTTTAGCGCGGCAGTAAAAGCTGTTGAAACGGTAGATACCTGCCTTAAAGATGTGGTAGAAGCAGGATTGGCGCAAGACTATACCTTTATAATTTTGGCTGATCACGGCAATGCAGATCTAATGTTTAACGAAGATGGCAGCCCGAATACAGCACATACTACCAACCCTGTGCCTTGCATTTTGGTTGGTAATGAAGCTAACAAATACACCCTTCATAAAGGCCGGCTTGGCGATGTGGCGCCAACCATACTAAACATCATGGAAATTGATATCCCAGCAGAAATGACTGGAAAATCCCTAATAAAATAAATATGCAAAGTCTAATTATCGCCATAGATTTTGACGGAACCATTGTTGAAGATGCCTATCCTAAAATTGGCAAACCAAAAATGTTTGCGCTAGAAACGCTAAAAAAAATGCAGAATGATGGGCACCGGCTTATACTTTGGACCTACAGACATGGCAAGCGCTTAGAAGAGGCTGTAGAATTTTGCAAAGAAAATGGCATCACCTTTTATGCCGTTAACAAGAGCTACCCCGAAGAAGCAGATCACGATGAAAATGTGAGTCGCAAGATTCATGCAGATCTTTTTATTGATGATAGAAATTTTGGGGGCTTTCCAGGATGGGGTGAAATTTATCACAATCTCTTTCCACAAGACGCAGATTTAAACAAACTTGAGCAACGTACAAAACCTCGCGGCAATGGCTTTATTGGGCGTTTGTTGGGCGGAGGTCGATAAGCAACCGAGGCATGATTAAACTAAAAACCAAAGAAGAAATTGAACTTATGCGCCTTAGTGCGCAGTTGGTTAGCAAAACTTTGGGCATGTTAGCTCCCTTGGTGCAGCCAGGCGTAACAACACTAGAATTAGATCAACGCGCAGAAGAATACATCCGTGACCACGGAGGCATTCCAGGTTTTTTGGGGATGTATGACTTCCCGAACACCTTATGCGTTAGCCCTAATGAGCAGGTAGTACACGGTATCCCCACCAAAAAACCACTACAAGAAGGTGACATTATTTCTATAGACTGTGGCGTGTTTATGAACGGTTTTTATGGAGATCACGCCTATACCTTTGAAGTTGGCGAAGTGGCGCCAGAGGTTAAAAAGCTTTTAGCCATAACCAAAGAAAGTCTATACCTCGGCATACAAGAAGTGCGCGTTGGCAACCGCATTGGCGATATTGGCTGGGCGATACAAAACCATTGCGAAAGACATGGCTATGGGGTTGTAAAGGAGCTGGTAGGTCATGGCTTAGGCAGAGATATGCACGAAGATCCGCAGGTACCCAATTATGGTAAACGCGGCCGCGGCAAAAAAATTCAAGAAGGTCTTGTTTTAGCCATAGAACCGATGATCAACCTCGGCACTGCTGCCGTAAGGCAACTACAAGATGGCTGGAGTATCATTACAGCAGACAAGGCACCAAGCGCACACTTTGAACACGATGTAGCTGTTGTAAACGGCAAACCAGAAATACTAAGCACATTCGACTTTATCTATGAGGCGCTTGGGATTGAGAAGGCTGGGTATGAGGAAATCTAAATTG
>CAYQDW010000018.1:0-41771 GCA_964416385.1 uncultured Cryomorphaceae bacterium
ATCAATGTTCCGAAGCTATTTGGGTTTATTGCAATTTGTATTTCTCCTTGGTTGGGGATTCTCATCATGATGTTGCCTGCTGGACCTTCTTCTAGGTTGGTTGCATTGCCAATATTTAGTGCACTAAATGGAATTTCGCTCAGAGTTGTACCCTTGTTCAAAAAGAACCATACATGCGCATCAAAATACTGGCGGTGGATGATCATGACATCATCATTAATCACGGAAATTTCTGTGCTACCATAGAGCAGTGCCATGTTTGCATTGCGCAAGGCGATGAGGTTTTCTACAGTTTCCTTCAAAGCTTTTTCATCAGCATCTAAGTCATCAAACTGCATCATTCTGCGGTTATCTGGGTCATTGGCGCCAGGCATGCCATATTCATCACCATAATAAATAACAGGAATGCCGGGTATGGCAAAGTTAAAGGCATGTAGCAAGGCTAAACGGTGGTAGGCCTCCGCTTTGGGTTTTCCGATCTCTCTTGTCCAACCGGCAAGTTTGCCGTCTTCACTTAGGCTTACATCGCCACTGGCATAACTGATAAAACGGCCCCGGTCTTGGTTACCGCTAATGTTACCCATAAGGTGGTGGTGACCATACCAGCGCAAACTGTTGTTTAGGACGTCTGCCACACGATTAAAACTAGCGTTTTCATCTACCAAAGTGCCCACCAAAGCGTCATAAACGTTAAAATCAAATTGGGCATCTAGCATGCCTGATCCTATGTAGCTGGCGATGAGCTCTGCGCTGCCATAGGTTTCACCTATTTGATAAACACGTTTTTTCTGGGGAATAACAACATTTTCTTTCACCTTTTGGGTAAGTACGCGCCAGTATAGCTCGTCTATATGTTTGGTGGCGTCATGCCTAAAGCCATCAAAGTCGTAGTTGGTAACCCAAACCATGGCACTGTCTGTCATAGGCGCTACAATTTCTGGTCTGCGCAAATCAAGTGTTGGCATAAACGTGTCAAACCAGGTGGTTAAGCGTTGGTCATCCCAACGTTCTGTGTTTAGCGTGCCATCTGGAAGATATAAATCGGTTGCCCAATCTTTATGCTCTTGATAAATGGGATGCGATGCGTGTACATGGTTGGCCACATAATCTAGCAGCACATTTTTGTTACGCGCATGTGCCTCATCTAAAAATTGCGTGAGTTCAGTTTTTGTGGCGAAGCGTTGGTCTGGCAGCACATTACTAATGGGCCAATAGCCGTGGTAACCGCTAAACTTGGTTGTTAAACCGCCTTTATCCCAAAGGCCCCAAGCATCCCAAGGGTTTTGATTTACGGGGGAGATCCATACCGTATTTACACCAAGGCTGTCAAAATAACCACTTTGTATGGCTTGCGTTACGCCAGCAATATCGCCACCAAAATAGTTGGCTTTAGGGTGTATAAGTGAATCTTTTACGGTATAATCGTTGGCGGTGTTGCCGTTCTTAAAGCGATCGATCATCAAAAAGTATAAACTGGCAGCCTCCCAATCATTGCGGGTAAGCAAGCTTGCATCAGTAATGGCTGTTCTGCCGTTTAACGGAATGAGCAAGTCGTTGCCCGTTTTGCTTGCATTGCCAGTGTATGCACGGATAAACGAACGATCTAGATTTGCGGCTTCTACGGGAATGGCGTAAAAGATGGTGTCACTGTTTTGGGCTACCGGATAGATGATTTCGTTCTGCCAAAAAACATAAAGGTCTTTGTTAAGACCAAAGTTCGGCAGGTATAACGCAAAGCCAGTATCACTCACACTAATGGTGCGTACATGGTCTGGTTCTGGACTCAAATCTTCAAAACGAAGCACTGAGTTATATCCCCCCTGGCCATTACTTACCTTTTCTGGGTTGTTAGGGTCTAGGGCATCTACGTCATCCAACACCAATAAGTATTCATAGTTGCCGGGTTGTAACAGCAGCTCTGTTTTGTAAACGCCATCTTCAAGCGTTAATGTATTAGCGTTTTTATTCCACGCATTAAAACTTCCGCGAATGGCCACATTGTTGTAGCTATCTGCGCCCGGTATAAAAGCGAAATGGTATGGCTTGCGTGTAGACTGTTTTACAAGGATATCAAAATGGGCATCAGCGCTAAAAGCTGTTAAAATAGTGTAGGCGCGCTGTGTGTTACCGGTAAGTGTAATCTGCGTAGAATCTTCTGGATTGTACTGCCATGTTAGGCCAGCAGGCACATGAATAGAGTCTATTTTATCTGGCTGCAAGAAATAATCCGTAAGGTGTACGGTTGTTTCATTGTGCTGCAACGCTATGGGTGAGCAAAGCCCAACAACTGCTGTTGCGGTTTTGTATTGGTTGTTTTTATCGCTACAACCAATAATTAACAGCGCGCCTGAGAACAATAATAAGACTCTTTTCATGATCAAGTTCTTTACTCCATAAAGTTAATTGTTGTTTTGCCGCCAGCGGTCACTGAATGTACGGCTGCAAAAAGTGAAAACTCAGCGGGATGATCGCCATGATTTTCAACGTGCATCATGGTTTTTTGTAGCGTAACCACAAGCTTTGCACCGCGCCATAAAACGGTGAATTTTAGACTTTTCCATTGCTCTGGCAGCAAAGGCTCAAAATGAAGTTTGCTTTTAATGATGCGCATACCGCCAAAGCCTTGTACTACACTTAGCCAAGTGCCAGCCATGCTGGTAATATGTAGGCCTTCATGAACTTCCTTATTGTAATCGTCAAGGTCTAGCCGTGATGTGCGCAAGTAAAGTTCATACGCTTTTTGATGATAGCCAATGCGTGATGCTAAGATGACATGTACGCATGGACTGAGTGAGCTCTCATGTACTGTTTTTGGCTCGTAAAAGTCAAAATTCCTGCGGATAGCGGCCTTGTCATAATGGTGCTCAAAGAAGTAAAGCCCTTGAAGTACATCAGCTTGCTTAATAAAGATGCTGCGCAGAATACGGTCCCAACTCCAGTGTTGGTTAATGGGCCGCTCTTCAGGCTTTAAATCTGCTGCAGATAGTTGTTCTTTGTCAAGAAACCCATCCTGTTGTAAAAATACCTGCTGGCTTGGGTCATACGGGAAGTGCATATGTTGGACGATGTGCGTCCATTTTTTCACTTCTTCTTTTTCATTGAACTTGGTTTTTTCTAGCACCAATTGAAGCTTTTCTGGGAAGAGCTCTTTCAGAAGGTTGATCATCTCAAGCGTCCACTCAAGCGTCCACGTAGCAATTTTATTGGTATACCAGTTGTTGTTAACGTTGTTCTCGTATTCATTGGGGCCTGTAACGCCTAGCATTACATATTTTTCACGCGTGGCGCTCCAGTTTACGCGTTGCGCCCAAAAACGTGAAATGGCAATAAGTACCTCTAGGCCATAATCTACCAAGTATTCCCGATCTGCGGTATGGCGTACATAATTAAAGATAGCATAGGCAATTGCACCATTACGATGAATCTCTTCAAACGTGATTTCCCATTCATTGTGGCACTCCTCGCCATTCATGGTAACCATAGGATAGAGTGCAGCGCCGTTGGTAAACCCAAGTTTTTCTGCATTTTCTATCGCCTTGCCTAATTGCTTGTAGCGGTAAAGAAGTAAATTTTTGGCAACACCATGTTCTGCCGTGGCCAGATAAAACGGTAGGCAATAGGCTTCGGTATCCCAATAGGTAGAACCGCCATATTTTTCGCCAGTAAAACCTTTTGGCCCAATGTTTAGGCGTTCATCAACACCAGTAAAAGTTTGGTTGAGCTGAAAGATGTTAAATCGGATGCCTTGTTGCGCTTCTGGGTCACCATCAATCACAATATCACTGGTGTTCCATTTGGCAATCCAAGCATTTTTATGATCATTTAGAAGCGCTTCAAAACCTGTTTTTTGTGCATCTGCAGCTTTTTTCATAGCTGTTTCTGCAAGTGCATCTACATTGTAGTTAAGAGACGAAACGATTGCGGCATATTTGTAAATGGTGTATGTAACACCTTCTTTAACGACAATATTGGTGTTATTCTCAATGTAGTTATGGCGTTCTGCAACCGTTGGTTTTAGATTAATTGGCGCATCATTTTCTGTTATGGTATACTGCATGGCCGCACATACATGAAAGGCCGTTTTTTTGGTTTGCGCCATAACGAAGTTCTTTTGGTGCGTAGCGCTTTTCGCCACTTCGTCCCAAAACTTTTCGTCATAGTTGCTGTCTTCATTTTTTACGTCAAAGTCTAGGTAATTGGTGAGGTTGAGGTTGCCGTTAAAGTTGAGCGGTGTAACGGCATAGCGTATGGCGCCAATTTCATCTTCAACGATGCTTAAGAAGCGTGTAGCTTCAACGCGCAATTTCTTGCCATCAGGTAGTGTAGCGGTAAAGCTGCGGTGTAGATATCCTTCGCGCATGTTCAATTCGCGGTAAAAATCTTCTACTTGTGCGGTAGCGAGATCTAATGGTTGCTCGTCAAACTGCAAACGGATACCGATCCAATTTACGCTGTTAAGCACTTTAGCAAAGTACTCTGGATAGCCGTTCTTCCACCAGCCAACTTTTGTTTTATCAGGATAATAGACCCCAGCAATGTAACTGCCCTGTAAGGATTGGCCGCTGTAATCTTCTTCAAAGTTGGCGCGTTGGCCCATACGGCCATTACCAAGGCTAAAGAGGCTTTCAGATTTTTGATGATTGTCGGGATTCCATCCGCGTTCAATAATCTTCCACTCGTTGGTTTCTACGTATTTGTTAAACATATAAAGCGTTTCGTTATGTGTGTTTTTCTTCGTTGAGTTGTGTGATCAATGTTGTAACATCAAGGTTGTTTAGGCTAGGAAAAACTAATTCTGCCTCTGAGAGAACATCGGGTTGGCCAATACCAATGGCGCGCATTTCTGCGTTATGGGCGGCTTGAATGCCCGCAATGGCATCTTCAAAGACAACACAGTTTTTTGGAGGCGTGTGTAACGCCTCCGCACCTTTTAGAAAAACTTGTGGATTTGGTTTTGATAAAGTAGCAATTGTGCCATCAATAATGGCATCAAATAGAGGTGTGAGGCCAAGTTTATCTAAAATGGTACGTGCGTTTTTGCTGGCGCTACCAAGGCCTAAGGGGAAGCCGTAGGATTTACAATGGCGCAAAAAGTTTTCTGCGCCAGGTAGCGCATCCTTTGGGGTAAGCTTATCTACATAGCTGAGGTACCATTCATTTTTTTGCTGCATGTAATGCAAAACCTCTGCTTGCTTTAAAGAAACATTTCCCCAGCTTAGAATTTTAGTCATGCTTTCGGCTCTGCTCAGGCCTTTGAGTGCTTCGTTTTGGTGTTCATCAAAATCAAACCCCAAAACATTTGCCATTTCTCGCCATGCTAAAAAGTGAAACTTGGCGGTGTCTACAAGAACACCATCAAGATCAAAAATGAGTGCTTTTACGGGAGACATACGTTATTAGGTGTGTTCTAAAACCCCCAAAATATTGATGTGATATGCCACGAGATTATTAACAGGCTTGGCCAAAACACGGCCGAAGCGCAGGTTTACCCGGTGGAGTTCTTCTATCAAAATACTTTCAAAGGCCTTGGCTACAGAACCCACAAAACTCACGGGCACATTTGGCGCATCTTGAAAGCACAAAACGTGAATATCTATGAACTTACGAACGCCTTCGCGCACGATATCTCTAATATAAGGGTCTTCACTGTGTTTGCCTGCAAAGGGCCCGAAGCTTGCGAGGTATACATTGGCGTGTGGCATGCTGTAAACGCGTTTCACCACTTCTTCTTTGCTTACTTTATATGTACGATCAAAATCTTTGTACAGATGAGGTGGTAGCCGATGGTATAAAAAATCTGCCACCAACCGTTTGCCGATATAGCTGGCGCTGCCTTCATCACCTAAGATGTATGCAAGGGCGGGCACTTCTTCAGACACTGTTTGTCCGTCAAAGTAGCAACTGTTACTACCTGTACCTAAGATACAAGCAATTACGGGTTCACCTTGATAAAGGGCGTATGCAGAGGCGTTTAAATCATGGTCAACATGATTTTGGGCATTTATAAAAACAGCATCTAATCCGGCTTTGATGATTGCCTTTAGCGGATCTGAAGAACAGCCGGCTCCATAAAACCACGTTTGTTGCACCTGATCTGCCCATACAGACAATGCAGAGGCACGTAATTCTTCGGCAACCTTTTCTGCGCTGTGGAAATATGGATTAAAACCCATGGTGTTCCATCGGTCTATTTCTGTGCCTTGTTTGTCTAACAAGACCCAGTCGCACTTGGTAGACCCGCTTTCAGCAATTAGAATCATAAAAACGATTTTGTCATTACACGTATTAACTCAAAATTGGCATTTTAGGCCAAACGCTCGCAAAGGTCTGCCAAACGTGCCGAATAGCCAGCTTCATTATCATACCAACCCATAATTTTCACCAAGTTTCCGTTGGCTGAGGTAAGCTGAGAATCAAATACGCATGAATATTTACTGCCTACAATATCTACGCTTACAAGGGGTAAATCTGTGTATTGTAAAATGCCTTTCATAGGGCCTTCTGCTGCTGCTTTCATGGCAGCGTTAATTTCTTCTGCAGTAACATCACGTTTTAAAACAACGCTCACATCTGTTGCAGAGCCGGTAATGGTAGGTACGCGTAGGGCATAGCCATCTAGTTTGCCTTTTAGCTGTGGCAAAACCTTGCCTACAGCTTTTGCGGCGCCTGTGGTGGTAGGTATAATGCTCATGGCGGCAGCACGTGCTCTGCGTAAATCGCTATGTGGCGCATCTTGTAAACGTTGGTCTGATGTATAAGCATGCACCGTAGTCATGTAGCCTTTTACTATGCCAAAGTTATCTTCAAGAACCTTCATCATAGGGGCCAAGCAATTTGTGGTACAACTGGCGTTGCTCAATAGCGTATCCGCATCAGTTAAATCGCCATCATTTACACCTAAAACAATCGTTTTGATATCGCCTTGCGCGGGTGCGCTGATGATTACGCGCTTGGCGCCTGCTTTAATGTGTTTGCCAAGGCCGTCTGCATCTTTAAAAATACCAGTACATTCTAAAACTATATCCACCCCTAAATCACGCCAAGGCAGTGTTTCTGGGTCTCTTTGGGCATAAATTTTAATTTCCTTGCCGTTAACAATCAAGCTGTCATCAGTATGCGAAACTTCTGCTTGAAACTCGCGGTGCGCTGAGTCATACTTTAGGAGATGCGCCAAAACACCGGTGCTGGTTAAATCATTAATGGCAACCACCTCAACGGTGTCGCTGTTGTAAAGGTTTCTAAAGGTTAAGCGTCCGATACGGCCAAAGCCGTTAATTGCAACTTTTGTCTTCATTTTTATATAGCTAAGATTTTAGAAATACGTAAAAGTTCGTGGTCAATATGTGCCTTGTTCTTTATGGCTTGTTGTAAAAAGGTGTAGGTTAATTTATCGTCTACAATACCAACCATTTGGTCGGTTCTGCCATTGAGCAAACCTTCTACCGCTGCAACACCAAGTTTACTGGCTAAAATGCGATCTACGTTAGTTGGAGAGCCACCGCGCTGCAAGTGCCCTAAGATGGTTACTTTAACATCCAACTGCGGAAATTTGGCATGTATCTTGGCAGCAATGTCAAAAGAGTTGCCCAATTTATTGCCCTCTGCTGCAATTATGATGTTAGATGTTTTTTTATTGGCTGCGCCTTTTTCAAGTTCGCGGAAAAGCTCTTCAAACGTTTTGTTTTCTTCTGGCAAGATTACCTCAATGGCACCAGTGCTTACGGCAGCGTTGAGCGCAAGGAAACCGCTATCTCTACCCATAACTTCTACAATAAAAAGGCGGTTATGGCTGCTGGCCGTATCACGGATTTTATCAACACACTGCACAACGGTGTTACTGGCCGTGTCATAGCCAATGGTAACATCGCTGCCAAAAAGGTCATTATCTATGGTTCCGGGGATGCCGATAATGGGCACGCCAAACTCTTCATGAAACAAGTGCGCCCCAGTAAATGAGCCATTTCCACCGATAACAACCAGCGCATCAATATTGCTGGCAGTGAGCTGTTGATGAGCTTTTTTACGCCCGTCAGGCGATCTGAACTCCTCACTTCTCGCACTCTTTAAAAGGGTGCCGCCTTGGTTGATGATATTCTTAACCGATTTGGTGTTGAGTTCAGCGATATCACCCGCAATTAAACCATCATAACCACGGTAAATGCCTTTTACATGTTTGTTATAAAAAACGCAGGTACGTACCACGGCCCTTATGGCTGCGTTCATGCCAGGGGCATCTCCTCCAGAGGTTAAAACACCAATTGTTTTTATCGATTTTTGCATACGGCTTTAATAGCGAAGCAAACTTAGTGTATTTTTTACACTTATTAATCAAATTCGTATCTTGCCAACCAGATAATCATCAATACCGTGCTTTGTTAATGCGTTATGATGTTTAGCTAAAATGTACCGCTAAAATGACAATAAACCCCAATTTATCTGTAGACTGCGTGGTCTTTGGTTTTGATAATAAAGGTTTAAAAGTGCTACTTATAGAGCAGAAAGACCTGGGCCAAGCCAACAAACAATTTGCCCTGCCGGGCGATTTGGTTTTAGAGGAGGAAAGTTTGGATGAAGCCGCGAATCGTGTGCTTAAAGAACTTACACAGCTTTCCGGCATTTATCTCCACCAATTTCATGCCTTTGGCGACCCTAACCGCGTAAAGAATGTAAAAGACATCGCGTGGTTGCAGAGCTATCGTGAAAATCCACAGGCACGTGTAATCACCGTGGCCTATTTCGCCCTAGTAAAAATGGACGATTTTAAACCAGAGGCGTCTTCTTTTGCAGAACGCGTTTTTTGGCAAGATATTCACGAGGTGCCGCCTTTGGCGTTTGACCATAACGCAATTATAGACAAAGGACTTAAGAGCCTTCAAGAGCAGTTTGAGATCAAGAATTTGGGCTTTGAGCTTCTTCCTGAGAAGTTTACACTCAACCAATTACAGGTGCTTTATGAAGCGGTTCTAGACATAGAATTAGACAAGCGAAATTTTAGGAAGAAAGTAATGAAGGAGAGTTGGGTAACGCCGCTTGATGAAAAGCAACACGGGGTTTTACATAAACCCGCCCGACTCTACACGTTGAATGATGAAGTAAATTAACCTTCAAGGAATTTATTTGGGATGAAGAATTTGATTGCAACTTTTAGCTTTTTAGCTGCGGTAAATGTGTTTGCACAGCCAGTAACACTATCCCCAGCAATTGTAACCCAAAACGATACGGTTACCATTACTTATGACGCCACCCAAGGCAATGCTGCATTGGTTGGTGTTTCGCCTGTGTATATGCATACAGGGGTAATTACCAATCTAAGTACCAGTCCAACAGACTGGCGCCATGTACAAGGTAATTGGGGTACGCCAGATGCCAATGTGCTCATGACCAATGTTGGTGGCAATCAGCATCAAAAAACCATTCATATTAATAGTTATTATAACGTGCCCGCCAATGAAACCGTGCTTTCTTTGGCTTTTGTATTTAGAAATGCCAACGGGAGCATAGTGGGTAGAGCTGTAGGTGGCGGAGATATTTTTGTGCCGATTTCGCAAGGTGGATACACGGCATTTTTTAACACCCATCCGTTTCGTCAATACATACATGAGCAAGGCGATACCATGAACCTGGAGATGGTTGCATCGGCACCTTCTACCTTAGAATTATGGTTGGATGGAACAATGCTAGCCTCCGGTAACAATATTACTTCATTGCCTTATGCGTTGCCCGTTGATAATTATACCACAGGTTTTCACACCTTGGTTATGAAAGCAGATAATGGTACGCAGGTGGTCTATGACACCACTACTTATTTGTATCATTTTGGCGTGCCTATTGTGCCGCTGCCGTCTTATGCAGAAGAAGGTATAAAGGTGCTGAATGATAGCACCATGTACTTTCAGGTGCGTGCGCCTTTTAAAGAGTGGGCCTATATTAAAGGTGATTTCAGTGATTGGTACTTGAAAGAGGCCTACAAGATGAATAAAACGCCTAATGGAGAGTTTTTCTGGGCGGAGATTACAGGCTTAGATAAAAATATAGAGTATGGTTTTCAGTATGATATCGGTTCTGTTGGCAACCACATTAGCATTGCAGACCCATATTCAGAGAAAATCCTAGACCCGTGGAACGACCAATACATACAAGACACAACTTACCCAAACCTAAAACCATATCCTTTTGGTAAAACATTAGAACCCGTAGGGGTTTTTCAAATCGAAGAACCGGCCTATACCTGGGATAATAGCTATACATACAATCGCCCAGCAACAGAAGAACTGGTGATTTATGAGTTGCTAATTCGTGATTTTGCCGCGGGTCATTCTTATGATGCAGTTATAAAAAAACTAGATTATTTGGCTTGGCTGGGGGTAAATGCCATTCAGCTTATGCCCATCATGGAATTTGAAGGCAACGAGAGCTGGGGTTACAACCCAATGTTTATGATGGCTCCAGATAAGTATTATGGCCCAAAGAATGAGTTTAAGCGGTTTGTAGACAGCTGTCATGCGCGTGGTATGGCGGTGATTTTAGACATCGCACTTAATCATCAATTTGGGCAAAGCCCATTGGTGCGTTTGTATTTTGATGGCGCACTTGGTCAGCCTACCGCACAAAGCCCTTGGTTTAACCAAACCCCCAAACACGATTTTAATGTGGGTTATGACTTTAACCACAATAGTGCCGCTACAAAATATTTCACCAAAAAAGTAATTAAGCATTGGGTAGATGAATACAAAATAGACGGCTACCGCTTTGATTTAAGCAAAGGGTTTACCCAAAATAATACATTAGGCAATGTGGGTGCCTGGGGGCAATATGATCAAAGCCGTGTAGATATTTGGAATGATTACGCTACGCACCTACGCAACACAGACCCTGATTTATACATCATTTTAGAACACTTTGCAGATAATGCTGAAGAATCTGCTTTGAGCGCTATGGGTATGATGCTTTGGGGGAATATGAATCACGCCTATAACGAGGCAACAATGGGTTATCCATCAAACTTAACAGGGGTATCACACCAAAGTAGAAACTGGCCAGATATGCATCTTATCGGCTACATGGAAAGCCATGACGAAGAACGTTTGATGTACAAAACCCGATTGTTTGGAAATAGCAATACGGGCTACGACACCAGAGTACTAGATACGGCTTTACAGCGCGTGGCTTTGGCTTCAGTATTTTTCTATACCATTCCAGGGCCAAAAATGTTGTGGCAGTTTGGTGAGTTGGGCTATGATTTTTCTATAAATCACTGTCCTGATGGCACCGTAAATAATGCGTGTAGAACGAGCAACAAGCCCATACGCTGGGATTATTACACGCAGCAAAATCGCAAACACCTGTTTAATGTTACTGGCGAGCTGAACAGTTTACGCAAGAAGTACCCTGTTTTTAGCTATGACAAGCAACACGACCTTTCTCTCTCTGGCATGACCAAGCGTATTCGCCTCTCAGACACCAGTATGCAGGTTGTTGTTTTGGGGAATTTTGATGTCATCCCAAAAACAATTGTTCCAAACTTTCACCAAACAGGCATGTGGTATGAGCATTTTACCCAAGATAGCCTCATGGTAAACAACGTTGCAGACCCAATAACTTTGCAACCTGGCGCCTATAAGCTTTACACAACAGTTAAAACCACTAAGAGCGCTATTGATATCGCAGAGCAAGACATAAAAACAGCTACAGCCTATGCGGTTGCACATCCTACGGCTTTTCAAGAAAGTGTCACATTTACAATTCTATCAGATCAAACCGCAGATGGCATCATCACCGTTCTAGATGTAACGGGTAATGTGGTCATGGAGCAAAATATATCGCTTCAAAAAGGGGTTTCGCAATACGTAGAATGGCAAATTGGGCCAGGATCTTTGGCTGCAGGAATCTACGTTTATCACATTAATGCAGGCGATAAAACCTATTACGGCAAGTTGGTGAAATACTAAAAACACAACGGTTTTTTTAACAAAAACGGCTTTTTGAGCGATTTAGAGCAACTTTTAGCAATAAGTGTATTTTTTACACTTATTGAAAAACTTTGTTACATTTGTTCGCTAATCGTTTAACTAATAGTCGTATCTACATGAGAAAAAGTTACGCGGCGCCAATGCTGTTACTGCTTGCATTGGTGCTCACCGCCCAAACTTGGGCACAGTCCATATCCGGTACTGTAGTTGACGAAAACAACCAACCCCTTCCGGGTGTGGCTGTTTTAGTTGCTGGCACCGGAAAAGGTATGGCAACCGATTTTGATGGAAACTACGCGATCTCAGGGCTCACTCCCGGAGAAGCAACCGTAGAATTCTCATTTATTGGTTACCAAAAAGCAACACGTTCGGTAACAATTAAACCGGGCGAAAACACAACCCTTAATGTGCAACTTGAGGTTGAGTCAAATCAGCTGGACGAAGTTGTTGTAGTGGGGTATGGTGTACAACGCAAGCGCGACATGACCGGTAGCGTTGTAAGTTTAAAGAGTAAGGAGATCAATGATATCCCTACCCAAACCTTCCAAAGTGCTATACAAGGTAAAGCAGCTGGTGTACAGGTTATTACTGGTAGTGGTATTGCGGGCTCTGGTGCCATGGTTCGCGTGCGGGGTGTTGCCTCTATTTCTGCAGGTGGCGATCCGCTTTACGTACTTGATGGTATCCCAATTACGCAGAACAACTTCTTAGATGGTAACCGCGGTGGTTTTAACACCAACCCGTTGGCAGCCATTAACCCTGCTGATATTGAGTCGATAGAAATTTTGAAAGATGCCGCCGCCACCGCTATTTATGGCTCTCGTGGTTCTAACGGGGTTGTGCTCATCACCACAAAAAGAGGTAAGCGCAACAGCGGACTTAACTTTACCTTTACGAGCCGCATAGGTCTTGCCAACCCTACGGCAAAGCCCAATATGCTAAACGCAGAACAGTATCTGCAGCTTTATGAAGAAGCTTGGGTGAATGACGGTAACGTGGGTACACCTTCTAATTTGCCAGGAGGCTTGTCTTGGGAAGAAGCCAAAATGAACAATACCAACTGGATTGATGAAACCATCCGCACAGGTGTGCAGCAAAAGTATGATTTTGGGGTTTCTAAAGGCGGTGAAAAATTCAATTGGTATGGTGGTCTTTCTTATCAAGACGACCAATCGTACTTAAAAGGAAATTCATATTCTCGCCTAGCAGGACGTTTTAATGTTGATTACAACCTGACCAGAAACTTAAAGATTGGTGCTTCTGTATCTCTTACTAATGCGGTTAATAACCGTATTGATGCTGCATGGAGCGGGGGCTTAGGTGCCGCTATGAGTACTGCTCTTCCCATTTATCCTGTTTATGATAGCAATGGTGATTTTTGGATTGGCGCGGGTATTAATAACAACCCCGTTGCTGCACGCGAAAATCGTGATTGGATTGCCCGAGAGTTTCGTTCAATTAACAACTTATCGTTAGAATACACCCCAGTTAAAAATCTAATTTTCAGATTTCAGGGATCTTATGACTACATGGATTTTAGAGATGAGCGTTATGAAACCGCACTTTTTGATCCACAAAATGTAGACCCAAATACAGGTCTGCCTGTTGGAAAAGCTTGGGTTAAGCCTTTCTACGTAAACAACCTAAACGGGTATGCAACAGCTTCGTACTTAAAGAGCATTAATGAAAAGCACAATTTTAATTTCTTAGTAGGTACAGAATACCAATATGCCCGCAGACAAAATGTGCCAGAAGGATATAATCCTATTGCCACTGGGCGCATCTCAGAAACAGGCGAAACAATTGTGAATGCAGCAGACGTTGCCAACGGCATCACCTTAGTAGAAACTGCTTTTCAAAGCTTTTTTGGCCGTATAAACTATAACTTTAAAGACAAGTATTTATTAGAATTAACCAGCCGTCTTGATGGTTCTTCACGCTTTGGTGAGAATTATAAGTTTGGTTTCTTCCCAGCTGTATCTGCCGGTTATATTATTACAGAAGACTTTTTTAAAGAAAGCAAGGCGCTCAACTTCTTGAAATTGAAAGCCAGCATAGGTAGAAACGGAAACTCTAACTTACCAGACAACCAATGGTATGGTCAGTATGAAATAAGACGTAATGGATATAATAACAATGATTATCGCTATCCAGTGCGCAGAGCCAATCCAAACTTACGTTGGGAAACCAGCACCACCTTTGATTTAGCCCTAGAGTATGGCTTCTTTCAAGACAGGATTACTGGTGAAGCCGCCTACTATAGAAAGACTTCTCAAGACCTTTTGTTAGATGTTACTACCCAAGCATCAACCGGTTTTGGTAACTGGTGGGATAACGTAGGTAGCGTTTTGAATACCGGTGTTGAATTTGCAATTAAGAGCCGCAACATTGTGGGTAAGTTTAATTGGACAACAGACTTTAACATCGCACGTAACTACAATGAAATCACCAGTATTGGCCCATATACAGAAGATGCCGTAAGTGGTGGAACTAACGATACACGCGTTGTTGTGGGGATGCCCATCGGAACAAACTACCTTGTACGTTTCTCACATGTAGACAGTCAAACAGGTCGCCCAGTGTACTTTGATAAAGAGGGCAATGAAACCTTTACTTGGGACCCTATAGACCGCGTTGCCGTGGGTAGTGTATTGCCAGATGCCATAGGTGGTTTAGACAATAACTTCACCTTTAAAGGTTGGGATTTTGGCTTCCTATTCGTCTTTACCATAGGTGGTGATATTTATGATTCTTCATCAAAGCGCCAACTCGGTGTGGTAACAGACTGGAATATGCGTACAGACATCTTTGACCGTTGGACACAACCAGGTGATGAAGCCACTTATCCACGTTTAACGCGCAGCACAGAAACGTATGGTTCTGGTACACCATGGATTAATACAGACCAATGGCTGCACGATGGTACGTTTGTGCGTTTGCGCAATGTGCGCGTTGGTTACAGCATGCCGCGCGATCTGATGAAGAAATGGCACCTTAACAGCATGCGCATCTCTTTGATTGCAACAAACCTGTTAACTTTTACAAACTTTATTGGTTTGGATCCTGAAATTGCGAGAGACTTTGAGAACTCTACAGACCGCAATATGAGCCCAAATATTACCTATTTAACCCCACCACAGCAAAAGACCTTTAGCATAGGTTTAGATGTGAATTTCTAAAAAATAGCAGATATGAAAACATTAAAATATATGGTTGTTGCCTTTTTGCTCGTGGGTTTAATCTCCTGCGAAAAGGCCATAACCTTTTACCAAGAGGATGATCGTTATGTGTTAGAAGAAAACGCATTAGAATCTCCTGAAGATGTGCAAGAGTTACTCAACTCGGTTTATGATGTTGAGGCCAACTTTTTAGGTGGCCAATTGCAAAATCTTGGCGAGCTACTCGGTGATCCATTAAGCGATCCTACTGGTCGTAATGATGATTATACCCAAGTTTGGAACCGTAGAACAGACTTTTTTAACGGTACCATTGGTGGGGTATATCGCGATGCTTACATCGCTATTTATCGCGCAAACACATTGCTAGATCAAGTAGACGATGTAGCTGGGATTTCAGCAGATTTTGCTGATCGTGTAAAGGCTGAGGCGCGCTTTATCAGAGCCTTAAATCATTTTATGATCGTTAGGCTTTTTGCGCAACCTTACAACCCAAACACCAACAATGAGCACCCAGGTATAATTGTAAAAACCAACACCAGCTATGAACCGCAACCGCGCAATTCAGTTGGGGAGGTTTATGATGCAATTATTCAAGATCTTCATTATGCACGTGTTAACCTGCCTGCAAGCAACAACATCTACGCTACAAGCTGGGCAGCCAAAGCAATGCTTGCTAAAGTATACTTAGAAATGGCCCAAGAAGATAGCGCCCTATATTATGCGAGTGATGTAATTGATAATGGCGGCTTTCAACTTGATGATTTAGATCGCTTTGAAAACGGATCTTCTAGTGAGCGCATTTTTTGGGTTGTGAGTACCCCTAGCATTGGCGACCGCAGAGGTGGCGGTTTTTCTGGTAATTACCGTACTGATCAACCATCGCCACCAACGCTGCAGATTTCTCCATCTTTATATACCTATTTAGATGCAGATACCGCAGATTTGCGCTTTAAAAAGTGGATAACTGTGGTTAATCCTGGTGCTACAAATCAGTTTTATGGAACTTCTAAGTTTAACTTCGACTTTTTAGACGTGCCAGTAATTCACCTAACAGAAATGTATTTAATCAAGGCAGAGGCGCTTTATGAAAAAGGTAATTATGCAGATGCACTTTCTGCACTTAATGTACTTCGCCAACGCGCAGCCATGCCAGATTATGCTAGTAATTTAACCACTACAGAGGTTTATAATGCCGTACAATTTGAGCGCGCTCTAGAAATGTGCTTTGAAGGCGACCGCACGTTTCAGTTAAAGCGTCAGGGTGTACTTGGCCGTATTTTGAAAATACGCGGTGTAGACTATGACTGTAATGGTATGGTATTACAGTTCCCTAACTCTGAGGGTACTGGTGCAGGTTTTGTTTTTAATCCCGGCGGTGGCTGTAATTAATATTAAATCATGAAAAAAGTAATTAGCATAATGGTTTTACTGGTGGCGATAGCCTCATGTAAACCTGAAATAAAGCCAATAGGCGAACGGTATATAGCCGGTGAAGGTGTTACCGGTAGTTGGGAATTAACCGAAGTTCAAACCACCGACATCACATTGCCGGTGCCAGAAACTCGCGATCAAAGCAGAATGCTTAATGACATGGCCAATAGAATGCAAGTAACCATTAAAGAAGATGGCACTTACACGGTAGACCAGTTGGGCATCGCGCCTAATATTTTTGGTGCAGAAGGTCTTTGGCAGTTTGATCAAGTAGAGTATCCAACCATGATTTACTTTATCCCCACAAATTTTTCTCCGCCTGCCGGAGATACTCTTAAAGCGGGATTGTTAAACATGCCGCGTACCATTGATAACAATTTTGGTTTTTCATTCACACGTAATCGCTGCGATAAAGACTATGTATCGCTAGAGTATACGTTTAACAGGAAGTAATCATGAGAAAGTATATCTTAAGCCTAATAAGCGTGTTAGCCATGTTGGTGGCCCATGCACAGGTATCTACAATACCAACAGAAAACATCAATCCAGCAGATACACTCAAGTTTATTGTTAACCTTGATGAGCTTGATGTGAGTAAAGATTATGTACAAAACCTAATTGCAGATGCAGATGCGGGTTTAGATCTTTTTATCTGGACGTGGAAGCCGTTTGAACATCCTGCCGGAGATTCTTTGGTGAACGGTTTGGGTGGTGCCCCTTGGAAAAATTCTAACCCAGCGTTAAAAATGACCAAAGAAGCTAACCACCTTTACAGCTATACCTTGGTGCCTACACAATGGTACGGTGTAGATGCGGCAACGGTGTATTCTGAAGATATCCACTTCTTGGTAAAACCAAAAGATGGCGGTGGCTATGGTGATCCAGACCGTAAGTCAGACGACTTGGTGGTTAAAATTGATCCGCCTGCAACAGAACGTGACCCCGTTTTTCAGTTCCCAAGCAGGGCCGGACAAGATGACATCATTACCATTGTTTATGAAAACTGGCGCGAAACCAAGCCCAGCATGCAAAACCTGAATGCAGACAGCGTTTATGTTCATGCCGAGTGTAAACTTATGGATGGCACCATCATTAAAGTGCCGTCAAATTATTTTCTTGACCCTACTACGGAACCAAAGGCTAAAATGACGCAGGTAGAAGATGGCGTGTTTGAGCTCTTAATGATTCCTGAAAAGTATTTCAGCTTGCAAGCCACAGATGAAATTGAAGAAATAAAAGTGGTTGTACGCCAACCTGTTTTCTTAGGGGGGCAAGAGCGCGTAGAAAAGGATATGATCATCACCATAAAGTGCCCTTAAGCCTTTTAGGTATCATCTTACAGAATTTAGTTTTTTAAGAAAGCCCCGCCTTGTGCGGGGTTTTTTAGTGTACGTGCTCTCCGTGTTGTGAATCATCTAGACCCCGTGCTTCTTGCTCTGCTGTAACGCGAAGGGTGAGGAGCAAATCAACAAGCTTATAGAGTACCAAGCTGCCGAAAAAAGTAAACAAGGCCACCAATATAAGTGCCAGCACATGCGCCAGAAAAGTGCTGTACGTGCCATATACTACGCCAACATCTTTGGCAAAAAAAGCTGTTAAAAGCATCCCCATGATACCACCAACGCCATGACTTGGAAATACATCTAAAGTATCATCAATACCTGTTTTTGAAAATAGCCGTATGGCAAAATTACTGGTGAGTGATGCTGCTGCACCGATAAAAATGCTTTGCGCTGGCGTAACAAATCCTGCTGCTGGCGTAATGGCTACCAAACCTACTATAGCACCAACACAGGCGCCCAAAGCAGACATTTTACGGTTTTGAAAACGCTCGTAAAACATCCAAGTGATCATGGCGGCTGCAGAAGCAAAGTTGGTGTTGGCAAATGCCAATACCGCATCTTTATTGGCTCCTAAGGCAGAACCGCTATTAAACCCAAACCAACCAAACCACAGCAGGCCGGTACCCAAAATAATAAAGGGAATATTGGCGGGGCTATGATTTACGGTTTTGCGCTTACCTAAGTATACAGCTCCGGCTAAGGCAGCAAAACCGGCACTCATGTGCACTACCGTACCGCCAGCAAAATCTAACACACCCCAATAGCGAAGCAAACCATCAGGATGCCACGTCATGTGGGCGAGGGGAGCGTAAATAAAGAGCGTAAAAAGAACCATGAATAAGATATAGCCTCTAAAACGAACGCGCCCCGCAAAACTCCCAGTAATAAGGGCTGGGGTTATAATGGCAAACTTGAGTTGAAAAAGCGCAAAGAGCAAAAAAGGAATGCTTTCAGCAAAAGCAGGATTAGGATTAAGACCAACGCCATTAAAATTGAAATAGGTCCGCGGATCACCAAAGATGCCACCAATACTTTCACCAAATGCCAAGCTAAACCCAACGATAACCCACAAAATGCTTACCACGCCCAAAGCCACAAAGCTCTGCATCATGGTGCTTATCACATTTTTTCTATCTACCATGCCACCATAAAAAAAGGCCAAACCTGGTGTCATTAACAGCACAAAGGCAGCCGCAACCAACATCCAAGCGGTATCTCCAGGATCTATTTCTGTGGTTTGTGTAGGTGCAATAGCATTGCCTGTATAAAGGCTAATTAAAACCAAGACACCAAGAACAATGAAGTTTACGCGTTTTCCCATAGCAATTGTTTGTTTTTAGTTGCAACGGGATTTTAAGGGTGAAGCGAAAATATAAAAACGATTAAAATTTTGGGGGTGACCGGAGAAATTTTAGCAAAAAACAAAAAACGACCCCACACAAATAGGGGGGGTGTCCTGAAAAAAACTAAAAAACATACAGTGGCCCCTGTTTTTATGCTGCTTTATTTAGGATAAAAAAAAACACCCCACCACGTAGCAAGCCAGAGGTGGTGGGGTGAAAAAAAAGGGTTCAAAATAATTTAATGCGCAAACTAAATTACGCCAAGTTCCTTACCAACCTTCGCAAAGGCTGCAATTGCTTTATCTAAATGAGTCTTTTCATGCGCCGCGCTAAGTTGTACACGAATGCGCGCTTGGCCCTTTGGCACTACTGGGTAAAAGAACCCAATCACATAGATGCCTTCTTCCAATAGTCTGTCTGCAAACTGCTGACTCAATGCCGCATCATAAAGCATAACGGGCACAATCGCACTTTCGCCATCCTTTATTTCTAAACCAGCTTCTTTAATGCCCTTCTTAAAATAATTTACATTCCATTCTAGCTGGTCACGCAGGGCTGTGGTTTCATTCAACAAATCAAAAACGGCAATACTTGCGCCTACAATAGAAGGGGCTAGTGAGTTGCTAAACAGATATGGTCTTGAACGTTGGCGAAGCAAATCAATAATTTCTTTGTGGCCAGTTGTAAATCCGCCCATAGCGCCACCAAGGGCTTTGCCAAGTGTGCCAGTAATAATGTCTACACGGCCCATAACGTTTTTCAACTCTATGGTACCGCGGCCTGTTTTGCCTATAAAACCGGTAGCGTGGCATTCATCAACCATAACCAAGGCATCATACGCATCTGCCAAGTCACAAATTTTATCCAGTTGCGCCACATATCCGTCCATGCTAAAAACGCCATCCGTAACAATGATTTTAAACCGTGCGCCAGCTTCGTTGGCGGCAATGAGTTGTTGCTCAAGGTCGTGCATGTCGTTATTGGCGTACCGGTAACGCATCGCCTTACAAAGCCTTACGCCATCAATAATACTTGCATGGTTTAGAGAATCACTAATAATGGCATCTGCTTCAGAAAAAAGCGGTTCAAAAATGCCACCATTGGCATCAAAAGCAGCGGCATATAAGATGGTATCTTCTGTACCTAAAAACCCAGCAATTTTTTGCTCTAATTCTTTATGAATGTCTTGCGTGCCACAAATAAAGCGCACGCTACTCATGCCGAAACCATGGCTATCTAATGTTCTATGTGCAGCCTCTACAACTTTTGGGTGCGATGATAAACCGAGGTAATTGTTTGCACAAAAGTTGATGACTTCTTTGCCGTCTGTTGTTTTAATTACAGCATCCTGCGGTGTTGTGATAATGCGTTCGCGTTTAAATAGGCCAGCCTCTTCAATGTCTTTTAACTCCTTTTGAAGGTGCTGCTGCAATTTTCCATACATGCTAAGCGGGGTTTACATTAAGGCGGTAAAGGTAATGATTACCACATCTAAGCACATGCGCTAAACCTTTAATCACGTACTTTCTGCATCACCTTTAAAGACCCAAAACTTTTGGCCAGCAAAATTGATCAAAGCACTTATGCCTGTTGCACCAATAAAGGCAAGCAGGTATTTATAGGGGAGATTGATAATCGTTTGATATTCATGAAAAATGTACAGGAGAGTGCTGTTGGTTAAAACGTTAAGCAGCAGGCTAATGCCGTAGAGCATAGCAAATTTCGCCAAGCGCTTATGAGAACGGTCACGTTGTTTCCACGTCCATATTTTATTTAAACTGTAGGTAACCACCATCCCGCATAAAAAAGAAAGGCTTTTAGCAATGGCCTCATTGCTGTAGGTGTTTACCATGTTTTCGGGAAAAACGTTGAGAAACATGTAATAGCATGCCATATCGGTAAGCACGGCTAGCACCCCAATAAGGCTAAACTTGATAATCTGCTTTTTTAGCGGATGCAGCGTTTTTAACTTACTTTTTACCATGCAAGTGCGGGTTACTTACCAACGGCCAAACCTACAACGCAAACCTCAATCTCGCAATTTAAACCAATGGCCCATACAAACCTACCTGCGCCGCTTGCCCTTGCCTTGTTTAATACCAGTTAAAGCGCCTTGTACAGCGGCCGATACCCAATAGTGGAATGTCCCTTTTTCTTTAACCCGATTTACGCTTACGGGGGCATCAGCATTTTTTTTGCTGTCTCTAACCACAAATCCATCCGTAAAAAGTGTAAGCAAGGTAGAGCCGATATTTTTCTTTTCTGGCTGTTCTTTTTTGTAAATGATTAAGTGCAGTTTTTTGTAGGTCATAGAGGCTTTACCAAGGGCTTGGTCATTATTTGCGGTAATATCCAAATCGTAGTTTACCAATTGGCCAGATTTAATTTCAACGGCTTGCAGCGGCAAAACCATTTTATTCAACTTTTCAAGATCAAAATTTTGAACGTTTGCCTGTAGAGCAAAAAGGTCATGGCCCAAAGTGGTGTAGGTTAGCTGTATAGGCCCTGCGCCATAGAGTTCGCCTTTGGCCTGCATGTTAACCGTGTTAAAAGCGGCGTCTTTGTTATTAAACTGTACATCTGCCCAAACATTGGTGAGGTTTAGCGTGCCGTGTTGCCCAGTGCCCCGAGAAATTAATCCAATGTTGATGGCGCCATTTTCTAGCGCAAGGCTTTGCAGCGAGAAGAAACTAGGGAAGGTAAGCAGACTTCCCAATGAAGCTGGTTTTTCTGCATAGGGCGGTGCGGGTAGGCGTTTATCGCGAAAAGAAGAAATATAGAATTGCGCTATTTTTCCTTGAATACCATGCATGCTGCGCTGCCGAAGTACATCATCTAAATTAAAACCAGAAAGGCTGCTTTGGTACAACTTGGCAGTTACAATACTTTGTTCTTCGGTTTTGTACCCACGGTAGCTTTGGTTGGGTAAAAGCTTAATTGAGTCTATTTGCGCCGTTGTTTTATTCACACTAAGGCCAGAAAGGTCTAGGGTGAATTTCGGCAGGGTGGTACGCACGTAGGCGCAGTGTAATTCTCGAGATTTAGGCCGCAACTGTATAGTGCCAAAAGTAAGTTCCTCTTGCTCGGGCAACTTTAATTTACCGGGGTGAATTTTCACATCCGCACAACCCGCTATAAAATCTAGCGGAGATGTATTTGCGAGCTGACCGGCAGGTGGCGGAAGATTATTTAGAAAAGTAATATTTGGCGAAAACAGCTCAGCCGAAGCCATGTGCCAATTTTTGGGGTCTTTATAATGGATGTTTTTAAAATGTAAGCTGTCTAAAGAAACCTCAATTTGTGCGGCTTCTTTAAAGGAGAGTTGTGCGATGGTAGCACCTTGCAGCGTAAGCGTTTTTTCATCTATTTTGATTTGGTTTAACCCTATCTGCGCAAAAGAGAACGCCTGGGTATTGTGTGTAAATTCTCCAGAGGAACCTACTATTTTTTGAGGTAAATCTAAGCTCACTTGCTGTACAGATAGCTGCGTTTGGGCACCCGTGGCGATGAAGTCAGAAAGTACACCAGTAATTTGTGAATACCCAAATTGATCTTGTGTTAAGCGTATGGCATCGCCATGCAATTGGTTGCCAGAGGCCGTATATGTAAATGCTTGATGCGTAAAATTGGCCTTCATTTTTTCTACGTACAAGGCGTTTGTATGTATCTGTAAATCATCAAAATTGGGCGTATTAGCTTTTGCCGAAATATTACCAAGAAGGTCTAAATCGCCTATAAAAATAGAATCCCAATTTTCTAAATTTAGCTGGCTGAGTTGCTTTAGCGGCTGTACACTTTGGGCATGAACATTTCGCAGATGCATGTGCAATGCCTTTTGTTGTATTTGCGCAGAACCTGCCTGCAGAAAATTGCCATTGGTGGTAAAGTTGGAAATTGATACAGTTAAATCTTCAGATGCATTTGCCCAAGAAAAATGACCTACCCGCAAGTTTTGAAACAGATAGGCAAAATCTACAGATGGTGCTTTGGTCAGGCCTTCTACATCAAGCCAGATGCCCCTGGCGCGCATGGTGCTTTGTGCGGTTTTTTGTTGCAGGGCCACATTTTCTAGCCGTAATTGTTGAATATCAACTTTTGATAGCCCAGTTTTTTGTTCCTGCCCAGACACGCCAAAAATGTTGGTTTCCGGAACTTTTAAAACGGCATCAGTAAGCGTAACCTTTTTGATTAAAAGTTCGCGGTTAAAGAGTAAAGGCAGCAGATGAAAATCAACCAGGGCGAGTGAGCTACACTCAAGTACTTCCATGTTGTTAACGGCATCATAAAGGGTTACGTCATAAAAGTTGAGGTTTTGGGCTTGATCAAACCGAAGATTTTGACAGCTAATTTGAATGCCTCCATTTAAGGCGATTTTGGTCTTGTAGAGTTCAATATCCGCCGGGCCGGCAAAAAATGTTTCGCGGTCATTAACCACCTTAAACGTGTAAAGGGTAAAATCAAATTGAGGTACTTCAAGAAAAGTAGAATCAGCCCCCCTGTATAGCACCGTTTTAAAAGCAGCATTTTCTATTTGTACCGTATCTACAATGCATTCGCCAATACTCTGTTTAATAATACGGGTAACCACTTCCTGCTCATTTATGGGGTCTTTATCTTTGTTTATGCCATCATCATACACTAAACGGAGGTCTATTTGTGGGTTCTGTACAGTTACCTTGCTATAGGTTAAGCGTTGGTTTTCAAACAGTTCTTGATAACCCAATCGCTTAAGTTTTAGTGCGTCTGCCCTAATTTTTACATGTGAGCCGGTAATGCTATCAGCGGTGGAGAATTTGATGTCTTCAATTTGTAAAAGGTGTTCTTGTAGATTAAATGCCACAGAAGAAAAACTGAAGTCGGCTTGCTCAAGTTGCAAATCTTGTTTGCCCATAGATAATTCAATCTGACTTTGCGCAGTGAGTTTGTTTTGTTGCCATCCCGCGACTAAAAAATCAACAAGATTTAGCGATAAACTTGGTTTTTCTGTTTGTTCTATGGCAATACCTGCGCCAGTAATGGTGAGATACTCCACATTAAATCTGCGAAGAACTTCTTCTATGGGTGGGTAGAGCTTAACTATTTGCTGGCCCAGATGAAACTTTGCCTGTGCCGAATCTTGGCGAGAGGGTTGCTTATCAATTTCTATGCGGGGTTCAGAAATAATGAGGCTGCGAATGTCGTACTGCTTAGACCGAAACATGGCCGGCAAGTTGGCAACTTGCAAACGCACATGTGCCACATAAACGGTCTTAATGCCTGTTTCAAGGCGATTTTCATTTCGTTGGATGGTAACCCCATCAAAGGCAAATGACAATGAACGCAAGTTAACCTTAGCCGTTTCAATGGTTAGTTGATATTCTTGGTTTGTTTCATTTGCAACCAAATCTGCCAATGCAGTTTTAAGGCCGATGAGCTTAAAATACACCAGACCCGCCAAGAGTATTGCCGTTAAAAACAAAACAACCCCAGATATTAGAACAACAAGTTTGTGGCGTAGCCTTTTGGCATTCATAAAGAAATCGCACTTGGCAGTTATGCGGGTGAAATTACTTTTTTCTAATTCAGCCTCCTAGTGGTAGCCGTTTAGGCCTTGGTAGGTGTTTTTGGCGGACTATTAAGTTAAACGGCCAGCACATTTATGTCTTCATTGAGATAAACCAACAAACTTTTGTGCAACGTAAAACCAGCCTCTTGCAGCAGCGTGGCATACGCACGTAGTTGTTTTTGATGTTTATCTTCTTCGCTGCCAGTTTTATAATCTATAAGAATGAATGTGTCATCAGCTTGTTGCACCAACCGGTCTGGGCGCTTGCGGGTGCCTTCGGGTAATAAAATATCACGTTCGTTATATACACGTATGCCGTTTTTATAGGCATCAGCGAGTTGCGGGTGTGTAACTACGGCATTAATCAATCCGGTGATTTTATCTCCTTCATCTTGGGTTAATGAGCCGTTTTGTAATAGTTGAGCCAATATTAAGGGCACATCATGCACAGTTTCTATTTTGCTTAGTGTCCAATGTACTTTATTGCCCCATTGTCGCGCATCATGAGTTTCATTTTCCCAGCCGGGTATTGCAGATTGGGCCAATTTCAACTTGCTAAACCAAGGTTGGGTGATTAGGCGGGCTGTTGTTTTTTGTATGGGTGGAGATTGCTTTTTTGTTTTTGCGACATGATCTCCCCACACATATAAATGCTCTTCTCGTTTGGCAGCATCGGCTTGTGCTGCAAAGTCTGTTAAGAAGGAGCCGATGGTGCCTGATGTGTTTTTTTCTGAAGCTGGTTTGGTAAAGATCACAAGGTTCTCTATGGCCCTGGTACAAGCCACATAAAGCATATTTAGGCTATCAAAAATAAGTTGTGCTTCGCGCTCGGCTTGTTTTTCAGCATAATCTCCACCTATAATGGATGCTTTTTCTTTGTTCAGAGGCAAAATCATTTCAGACAGTCCCTCAAATGTTTCTTCATCTAGCTTAACCCAAGCTTCATTGTCTCTTTGGCTGTTTTGCCAAGTGGCAAAAGGAATAATGACTACGGGGTACTGCAGACCTTTACTCTTGTGTATGGTTACCACCTCCACAGCATCAAGGCTTTTTGCAGAACGAATTGGTTTATCGGCACCATAAGTTTGCCACCAACCTACAAATTCTGCGTCTGTGCCAAGTTCAATCTCCACAAAATCATGCACAGCCTGAATGTAGCCCTCTACAAATGTGTTGTTTGTTCCATCCCAACCCAATAGACCAATGATTTTGCGGGTAAACGCAATTAAATCGTCATTTGCGACAAACGCATCTTCAAGATGATCATAGGTTTCTGCCAAGCGTTTAATGGCATCTCTGGCGGTGCCGTTGATTAGGCCATTTGCAAATTTAAAGTTGCCCTCTTCGGGTATAATAAAACCGCCAGACAATGCAGCATCAGCCAAGAGCCAACGCATTTGTAAATGGTCTGGCTTGGTACGTAGCGCAGTTAGTCCGGCCAAAAAACGACATTCATAGGCATTTCCGAGCAGGAGGCTATCAGCAGATAACACCGGTACTTTAGCGGTTGTGAGGGCTTCAACAAGGGCAGCGCCATCTTTTTTACGCCTTACCAATAAGGCAATATCGCCATAGTTATAACCTTGGGTCACAAAATCATGTATAGATTGAATAGCTTTTTCTATGGCGTCTTCGCTGTAATTGTCTTTTGAAATCAGGTGGAGTTCTACTTTGCCTCCGGCCGCTTTTTTCGGGTTTTGCGCTGCTTCTAGGTATAGCTGCTTGTAACTATCCGTTTTCATTTTTTCTGCAGCATGTAAAAAAAGAGCATTGTTAAAATTCACCACATTCTCAAGGCTGCGCCAATTATCATTAAGCTGTATTCGTTTTGCATCGCCCGCGTATTGAAAAATTCCTGCGGCTGCATTTTCGCTCAGGGCGATAAATTGCTCTGCTTCGCCATTGCGCCAACGGTAAATGCTTTGTTTAGCATCACCCACCAATAGTGCGCTGCCTGTACCTGATAGGCTATCTATGAGTAGCGGTTTTATATTTTCCCACTGTAATAAAGAGGTGTCTTGAAACTCATCTAAAAAATAGTGGTTATAGCGCTCGCCCAAACGTTCATAAATGTAGAGGCTGGGTTCGTTTTTTAATTTTTCATTGATGAGGTGATTAAAATTGGCGAGCGGTATGGTATTGCGGGCTTCAGTTAAACTGGTAAGGGCTTGGTTAAGTGCATTAAGTGTGGCCAGAGAAAATATGTTTTTGCTAATGCCTTCAACCAACAGAACAAAGCTGGCATTTTCTCGCGCAAAGGCCTCCACAGCTAAAACTTGCTCGCGCAATTCATCAACAATGTTTGTTATGGCTTCTTTAATGTGTGCCGGTGAGGTTTTTGAAAACCAGGCGCCTTTTTCAATGTATTGTGTGCGGTAGTTAATGGTATAAGCTTTGATAAAATCACCACCAATGCAAGATTTTAAATAACTCGCTAAGCCAGAACTCTTTTGGCTAAAGCTATCCAAAGAAATGTTGTGGCTCTCTACAAACGCTTTTATGTTTTGTCCCTCTTGGCTGAGGTGCGCTACAAGCTGGTTTTTGCGGTCATTGAGTTTATGGCGGATGTCTAGTAACTGTTCTGCGCTAAAATTGCGCAATCGGCTCAAAGGTTCTTTATGGCGCTCTTCCAGGAGTTTTTTTGCGGCATTGATCAGTGCTTGATCTAAATTCGGACTGCGTTCTTCGGCCAGTTTTTCTTCCAGAAAACGAACCAACACATTGGTAAGCACAGGATCTTGCCCAACCAACGATAAAACCCGGTCTGTAGCTTCGTGCAAGAGCTCATCTAGATCTAGCAATATTTCGAAGTTTTCACTTAAGGCAAGGTCTTTGGCAAACGTGCGCACCAACCGGCTTGTAAAGCCATCAAGTGTGCTAAAGCTTAAATCGTTGAAGTTGTGTAAAATGTACTTCAGCGTTTGTTTTGCTCGGGTACGCACTACAGATGCTGTTAAACCAAGATCTGTAGCTATTTCGTTTAAAAATGCGGTGTCTTTTGGTTCAGGAAGGTTAAAGTCAATTAAATAATCCAACAGCCTGTGTTTCATTTCGGCAGCCGCATCATTGGTAAATGTTAGCGCCAGTGTAGACTTAATGCCGTTTTTAGGGTCATTATTTTGAAGCGTACGGAGTAAAACAGCTTTTACCAGATTGCGCGTTTTGCCGCTGCCAGCGCTGGCATCCATTACTGTAAAGGGTTTGTTCTGCATAGTATTGATGTTGGTATATGGTTGCCCTAAGGTATATAAATTACCAAACTTGTTAGGTTGGCCAATGTCTATATTTGTGCGCTTAGATTAGAAGCCATTGCAGGGCAGTTTAGTAAATAAAATCAAGACTCTTTTACTGGCGCTTTTGGCGGGGTCATCAACTTGGGCACAGGTTATAAATGGTCTTGTTGTTGATGCAAAAACTGCAGAACCCATGTCTGGCGTGGCCATTGTTTACAACAAAAGCCAGAACTTGGGCGTGGTTACAGACCTAAACGGCCTTTTTACCATACCAGATAGAACCCTTATTGATGAAGTTACGTTTCGCTTTATTGGGTATGAGCCTCGTACGTTTACCGCCAGCCAAGTTCCGAGCACAGATGTTTGGGTGGTGCACATGCAAGCCGAAACAGCAACCTTAGAAGAAGTAGAGGTGCTTGCTGGTGAAAACCCAGCACTGCGCATTGTGCGCAATGCCATTGCCAACAGAACGGCAAATAATCCCCGGTTCTATAAAAGCTACAGCTATTTAAGTTATAACAAAGATGTAATCTCTTATAAGTTAGAACTGCCTGATAGCGCTGTAAGCCAAAAAGATTCTTTGCAGTTTGCACGAGATACAGCACGCGCAAAGGAGCGGCATTTAATGGTGCTAGAAAGTGTTACCAAAAAATGGTTTAAATCGCCAAATAAGGCCAAAGAAATTGTAATAGGCACCAAGATTAGCGGTTTTAATCACCCCAATGTGGCCACCATACCAGATGCTGTTCAAAACTTCGGCTTTCACGAAAACATCATTCCCTTAGTGGATAAAAAGTTTTTAAACCCATTGGCCGATGGTGCAGACAAACGCTATGTATATATTTTAAAAGACACCCTTTATACACAAAATGATACAACTTTTGTGATGGATTACTTCCCCGAACGGGGTGCAAATTTTGAGGGTTTTATAGGCGAGATGCACATAACTACCAGAAATTGGGCCTTGATAAAAGTAACCGCCTACCCCTTTGATGCGGGCAAAATAAACCTCTACATAGCACAAGAATATGCCTTGATTAATGAGGCATTTTGGTTTCCGGTGCGGATGAATTACAGCCTAAATCTTGAGCGTATGCCTTTTAGGCAAACCGGGGCGGTAATGTCTGGTAGCACCTTTCTTGATAGTATTAATATAGGCTTAGAAATACCTGACGATCGTTTTGATCACGTAGAAGTAGACGTGCAAAAGCGGGCGGGTTTTGTGGCGGATGACTTTTGGGAGACCTACAGAAAAGAATCGCTATCAATACAAGAGCAAGAAACCTATCGCCACATGGATAGCCTCGGTGAACGCTATCAACTAGACGCGCTTTTAAAAGCAACACGCCATGCTTATGAAGGCTTTATTGCTTTGGGCAAGGTAGATGTTGAGGTGAGTAAGTTGGTGGCTTATAATGATTACGAGGGTTTGCGGTTGGGTGTTGGCCTGTATACAAATGAAGATGTTTCTACCAAATATTTGGTTGGGGGGTATGTGGGGCATGGCACAATAGACAAACAGTGGAAGTACGGTGCCACGTTGCGATGGTATTTTAATAAGGTGGATGATGTTTACATAACCGCCAATTACCTTAACGATGTTAGAGATCCGGGTGGCATACGCATTAAATACAAAGAGTGGGGCAATGTTTCGCAGCAGTTCTTTAATAAGCTCATGGACCGTGTAGAAGAATCTGCCCTTGCCTTTAACTTTCGGGTAGGAACATATTCCAAATTTGCTGTTGGTATGCGTCATTTTTCATTGCGCCCTACGTATGCTTATACGTTTTTAGGTGATGGTATAACTGATATCAATGCGCGGGTTTATCGTTTTTCTGAAGCACAACTTTGGTACCGTTGGCAGTACAAAGAAAAGTTTAGTCGCAATTATGGCCAACGCATTAGTCAGGGCAGTAAGTGGCCCATAGTTAACATCATCTATTCTCGTGGAATAAACAATTTAATCGGGAGCCAATTTGCCTATAACAAACTAGAAGTAGGCGTTTTTTATGAGCGCTTTACGCGCAATTTGGGTAAGACAAGAGTAGCGGTAGAAGCCGGCATTATAGACCAACCCTTGCCTTGGAGCATGAACTTTTCTGGTCGGCCTAGTTACAACCCCTCTTTTAGTGTGGTTGTTAAAGAAACCTTTCAAACCATGCGTTTTAATGAGTTTAGCTCTAACCGTTATTGGTCTCTGTTTTTTATGCATGACTTTGGCCCGCTATTGTTGCGTTTTAAACGTTTTAAGCCAGAATTTAGATTGGTTCAGGCCATTTCATTTGGCGCACTGCATAGCCCAGAGCTCCATTTGGGGGTGCCTTTTAAGACGCTAGAAAACGGCTATTTTGAATCGGGCGCAGTTTTAGATAACATCATACGTTTTAATGTTTTTAATACCGGTTATTTGGGTGTGGGCGTGGGTGCTTTTTATCGCTATGGCGCTAATCACCTGCCGGTAGAAAGTGAGAACTGGGCTTTTAAGATCGCATTTATGTATTCGGTTAATTAAAGGGTTTCATCAAGGATTAGATTCAAAAAGCACCGACCAAAAGAGAAGGCTTTCAACCTCAATCCGCTCCACTACATTTGCGCCATGATTATAGACACGCATACGCATCTTTATGCGCCTGAATTTGATGCAGACCGCAGTGATATGGTTGCGCGTGCGCGACACGCAGGTGTGGGATTGATGTTATTGCCGGCCATAGACAGCGGCTCTTTTAAGGCGATGTGGGATACAGTGAACCAGTTTTCTGAGGTTATGAAACCTATGATTGGGCTTCATCCCTGTTCAGTAAAGGCAGAAACGCTAAGCAGTGAACTTTTGTTGGTGGAAGATGAATTGCAAAACAACCGAGAGCAGTATGTTGCCATAGGCGAAATTGGGATAGACCTTTACTGGGATAAAACTACCCTGCCGTTACAAACAGAGGCCTTTCGCCAGCAACTGCAATGGGCAAAAGCACATAATTTACCTGTTGCCATTCATAGCAGAAACAGCTTTGACGAAGTTTTAAACGTTTTGCAAGAAGAGCAAGATGGGAGCTTAAAGGGCGTGTTGCACTGTTTTACAGGAGGTAAACGCCACGTTAATCGCGCACGCGACTTGGGTTTTTACTTTGGAATCGGGGGGGTGGTTACCTATCAAGGCTCTGGCCTAGACCATGTTTTAAAGCGCATCGGTTTAAACGAGATTGTATTGGAAACAGATGCCCCATATCTTGCACCCATACCGGTTAAAGACCAACGCAACGAACCCGCATTTTTGCCTTACATTGCCCAAGAAATAGCCTTAATTAAGGATGTTTCGGTTGAAGAGGTGGTTAGCCAAACAACACAAAACGCACATAAACTTTTTAAGCTTTGAGTAAAAAAATACTGCTTATTTATACAGGAGGAACAATTGGGATGAAAAAAGACCCAGATACGGGTGCGTTATATCCCGTTGATTTAGACCATCTCTCTGGTTTTATTCCTGAGTTAGAAATTTTAGACTGTGAGCTTCATGCCATCGCAACGCAAGAACCAATAGACTCATCAGATATGCACCCAGACACATGGGTGTTAATTGCCCAAATGGTGCGTAACAATTATGATTTATATGATGGTTTTGTGATCTTACACGGCTCTGATACCATGGCGTATACGGCTTCTGCCCTCAGCTTTTTATTAGAAAATTTAGCAAAACCAGTTATTCTCACAGGTTCACAATTGCCAATAGGTATATTGCGTAGCGATGCGCGTGAAAACTTAATATCCTCTTTAGAGCTGGCCGCTGCGCAAAACGAAGATGGTACGCCATTAATAACAGAGGTAGCCATTTATTTTGAATACAAGCTCTACCGGGGTAATAGAACTTTTAAAAACAGCTCAGAGAACTTTGACGCCTTTCAAAGCCCAAACTATCCGTGGTTGGTGCAAATGGGGGTAGAGATGAATATAAATCATCCTGCGCTTTATCCGCCACCTCAAAATGGGCTCGTGTTGCACACGGCACTAGATAATCGCGTAGCCGTGGTACCTGTATTTCCAGGATTTAACCAAAACATAATATATAAAACCGTAGAAGCTGATGTGCGTGGCATACTATTGCGCTCTTATGGTGTAGGCAACGCTCCGCAACATAAAGCGTTTATAGAAGCAGTACACTGGTGTACCCAACAAGGTATTCCCGTTATTAATGTTAGCCAGTGCAGGGTAGGCAAGATAAATCAAGCCAAATATGCGCCTGGCAGGGCGTTGCAAAATGCCGGTGTAATAAGCGGTAAAGACATCACCCTAGAAAGTGCAATAGCCAAGTTGATGTTTTTACTTGGCATGCAATTGAGCCATCTAGAGGTGGCGTCAGAATTCGGAAAATCACTTCGCGGTGAATTGACCGAGTAAGTTTAGAAGGCTTGTAAAATTTTGTATTTTGCCGGCCCTTTATAGACAGGAACGTTCTTACGAAGTGGGGATTATTAAATAAAAAAACTCGGAAAACGGATGTGCCCCCAACGCATTACGAACCGCAATTTTGCTTAACACGTACCATTAAATTCATATCAAATGAAAAAAGCGCTTTCTATGCTGTTTATCGCCGCCATGTTGGTTTTTGGTGGGAATAAACTTTATGCACAAGATGAAACTACAGACACGGCCGCACAAGCTACTGAAACAACAGTAGATTCTACCCAAGCCGCAGAAGCTCAGGAAGAAGCACCAGCCGAAGAGGCCACAACCACCGAAGAAGAAGCTGAGGCAACAACAGAAAAGCCATTTACCCAAATTTTAAAGGATAAATTTATTGAAGGTGGCGCCTTCTTTATGAGCTTTGTATTGTTGGCATTGGTACTTGGTTTAGCCATTGTAATTGAGCGTATTTTATACATCACATTCTCTATGAGTAATGAGAAAAAATTACTTGAGAAGGTTGATGAAGCCCTAAATAGTGGTGGTATAGAAGCGGCTAAAGAAGTTTGTCGTTCTGAGCGCGGCCCAATTGCTTCTATTTTCTATGAAGGTTTAGACCATTATGACGAAGGTCTTGATATGGTTGACAAAGCGCTTATTGCCACCGGTTCTGTAGAAAATGGCAAGCTAGAAAAAGGCACCAGTTGGATTTCTCTGTTTATCGCTCTTGCACCAATGCTTGGTTTCATGGGTACGGTAATCGGTATGATTGAGGCCTTTGATGCCATTGAAGCTGCCGGAGACATCAACCCATCGCTTGTAGCCTCTGGTATTAAAGTGGCCCTTTTAACAACGGTATTTGGTTTGATCACAGCAATTATCCTTCAAATATTCTATAACCTTATCGTAGCGATGATTGATAACATCGTTATCAAGATGGAAGATGCTTCTATTAGCTTCCTTGATATGTTGGTAGAATATGACAAGAAAAACAAATAATAATGAATAGTAATTCAATTTCTCTAATATCACGCATTGCCCTTATTGGGCTAATGGTTATCGGCCTCGTGCTGTGGCTATTGGTACTTTACGGGGGCGATGATAGTGTAGGCCCTATGCTAAACTGGGGATATGTGGTATTCTTCTCTGCAGTTGGCTTAGCATTGTTGAGTTTTGTATTTAGCATTTCTATCAATCCTGCTTCTTTACGTAGCGTGCTTATTGGCCTAGTTATTGTTGTAGTTATTGGTGGGCTGTCTTATCTGTTAGCCGATGGATCAGACTTCGCCAATTACAAAGACACAGACGAGAGCACTTCGAAGCTGGTGAGTACAGGGCTTAATTCCTTCTATATTGTTGGTTTATTGGCCTTGCTTAGCGTAGTATACTCCGGAGTAGCGCGTTTATTTAAATAAATAAACACTTAAGCTATGGCTAGAAATAAAAGAGCAATACCCGAAATTAATGCTGGCTCAATGGCGGATATAGCGTTTTTGCTCCTCATCTTCTTCCTTGTTACCACAACAATGGATGCTGATAAGGGGATTAATCGCAAATTACCACCATGGGATCCTGAGCGTCCTGAAGATGAAAATATCATCAAAGAGAAAAACATCTTTACAGTGTTAATCAACTCAAACAACCAGTTATTGGTTGAAGATGATTATTTAGAAATCTCTGAATTGCGCGAGTCTGCCAAGGCGTTTTTGATTAACAATGGTGATGGTAGCTGTGCATATTGTCAAGGCGGGATGAGAGATCCAAACTCTTCAGACAATCCTGGAAAGGCAGTTGTATCATTGCAAAATGACCGAGGGACCTCTTATGATATGTACATTCGGGTTCAAAATGAGTTGGTTGCCGCCTACGAAGATTTGCGTAATGAATACTCAATGAAGAAGTTCGGCAAACCCTATTTAGAGCTAACCGATGAAGCATTGATTGACGAGGTGAAAGCTGCCTTTGAACAAAAGATTTCAGAAGCTGAACCATTAGACTTAGGAGGAGGATAGTAGTATGGCACAAATCAAGAAAAAAACAAAAAAGGAAACACCACCCGTTTCTACGGCATCACTGCCTGATATCGTTTTCATGCTTTTATTCTTCTTTATGGTTACTACGGTAATGCGTGAAGTAGACTTAAAAGTGTCTGTTAGGAAGCCTAAAGCAACGGAAATACAAAAACTAGAGCGTAAGAGCTTGGTAACGTATCTCTACGTTGGTAAACCTACAGCAAAGTATGAAGACAAGTTTGGTAAAGAATCACGCATTCAACTAAACGATGCCTTTGCAACCTTGGATGACGTACAACCGTTTGTGATTCAAGAGCGTGAAAAAAAGGATGAAGTAGAGCGCAAGCTTATGACCGTTTCTATTAAGGCAGATCGCGATACAAAAATGGGTTTGATAACAGATGTTAAAACCCAATTGCGTAAAGCACAGGCGTTAAAAATTAATTATTCAACAAACCCTGCAGGAACTGCAGAAGAGTTGTATAAACCTTACTAGATGCATCACAATGCAAGTTGAAAGCCCCGTTAAGGGGCTTTTCTTTTTTACGGCTATAGCCTTACAAGTACTATTTTCGCCCGATACTCTACATTGTGTTTGAACAATTAAAAAAGCTCGCTTCTCAAACTGCCTTATACGGGCTTAGTAGCATATTGGGTAAGGTACTTAACTTTTTACTGGTACCATTACATACTATGGTGTTAAGCCAAAGCGCCTATGGTATTAATACAGACTTCTATGTTCTTATAGCTTTTTTGATTGTTGTACTAACCTACGGCATGGAAACGGCCTTTTTTAGGTTTTCAGAAAAACATCCTGAGAACAAAGAGGCCGTATACAGCACAGCACTAATAAGTATTATAGCAAGTACCGTATTATTCATCGGCCTAAGCGCAGTCCTCTTAAATCCCATTACGCACGCACTTAAGTACGAGAGTAATCCCAGCTACGTCTTTTTGTTACTGATGATTTTGGCAATAGATGCGCTTGCCGCCATTCCTTTTGCCCGGTTGCGCGCTCAAAATCGTGCAGCGCGCTTTGTTGCCATTAAACTTACACTTATTGGCGCCAACATTTTTTTTAATGTGCTTTTCTTTGCCCCTGCGCTCATTAACCAAGCTTTACCTTTTGACTTACTGCCGTATTGGTTTGGTGCCAACTTAGGTGTGGGCTATATTTTTCTGGCAAACCTCATGGCATCCAGCATTATGTTAATCATGTTACTGCCAGAAATGTATAAAACAAAACCAGTGTTTAGCAAAACCCTATGGCGTGCTATGCTGGTATTTGGCGTACCGTTAATGATTAGCGGTTTGGCGGGAGTAGCCAATGAGATGTTAGACCGCCAGTTGCTCAAATACTTATTACCAGAGGATACTTGGCAAGCCCAAGTAGGCATTTATGGCGCTGTATACAAACTGAGCATTTTCTTAGTCTTGTTTAATCAGGCATTTCGCTATGCGGCAGAACCATTCTTTTTCTCTACAGAGCGGCAGACACAAGCCAAAGAAACCTTTGCCACGGTTATGACATATTTTGTCATGGTTATGGCTATCGGTTATGTTTTTGTGATGGCCTATTTGGATCTAATCAAATATTTTATCGATCAAAAGTTTTGGGAGGGTTTGCACATTGTGCCCATATTACTCATAGCGAACGTATTCTTAGGTATAAATACAAACCTGAGCTTCTGGTATAAGCTAAGTGATAAAACCAACTGGGCAATTGTTATTACAGGTTTTGGCCTATTACTTACGGTTGGGTTCAATATTTGGCTTATTCCAAAAATGGGTTACGTTGGTGCCGCTTGGGCAACACTCATTTCATACGCGGGTATGATGGTGCTTTCCTTCTTTATGGGCCAACACTTTTACCCCATACCTTATAAAACTGGAAAGATACTTTTGGTGCTGATTTTGGCATTTGCTCTAGGTGGGTTTGCCTACCATTTTGCAAAACATACCTTTGTGCCGCAAACGGCATTTTTTCTGCTTTTTATAGGTATTTTGTCCTTTATTGAGCGAAAATCTTTAGCGAAATTTACCCAACGCATAAGGGGCAGAAACGCATGACAGTAGAAATTGTAAACAACAGTAAGCATCCGCTACCAGAGCATAAAACCGAGGCAAGTGCTGGTGTAGATTTAATGGCGAATCTTGATGCGCCAGTTGTGCTAAATCCTGGTGACTTTACCTTGATAAAAACAGGATTATTCATTGCATTGCCCATTGGCTACGAAGCCCAAGTAAGGCCCCGCAGTGGACTGGCTTTTAAACACGGTGTTACCGTTTTAAACTCACCGGGAACCATTGATGCTGATTACCGCGGTGAAGTTGGCGTGTTGCTTATAAATCATGGCAAAGAACCTTTTGTGGTAAATGATGGGGAGCGCATTGCCCAACTCATTGTTGCACGCCACGAAACCATTAGCTGGCAAGAAGTTGAACACCTCTCTGATACGCAACGCGGAGCAGGAGGATTTGGAAGTACCGGAAAATAAATAACCAAATACAAGAACCCTGAGACATGAAGATCATAGTTCCTATGGCAGGCCGAGGCTCACGCTTACGTCCGCACACTTTAACAACACCTAAACCATTAATCCCCATTGCGGGAAAACCCATTGTACAACGTTTGGTAGAAGATATTGTACACATTTGTGGTGACGAGAACGTTGAAGAAGTTGCCTTTGTAATAGGTGATTTTGGCAAAGAAGTGGAAGATGAACTTGTAGCTGTTGCAGAGCGTCTTGGCGCCAAAGGAACAATCTACCATCAAGACCAACCGCTAGGAACTGCACATGCCATTTTGTGTGCTGCGCCAAGCATGGATGGTGAATTGGTGGTTGCCTTTGCCGACACGCTATTCCGCGCAGACTTTACGCTAGATGATGATGCAGATGGTGTAATTTGGGTAAAGCAGGTAGACAACCCCAAGGCTTTTGGTGTTGTGGAGGTTGATCAGCAGGGCCACATAAACAACTTTGTAGAAAAGCCACAAGAATTTGTTTCTGACTTGGCCATCATCGGTATTTATCACTTTAAAGATGGTGCAAACTTGCGTGCAGAATTACAATATCTGATTGATCATGACATTAAAGACAAAGGTGAATATCAACTCACCAATGCCTTAGATAACATGAAGAACAAAGGCAAGAAGTTTAAGCCGGGTAAAGTTGAAGATTGGATGGACTGCGGCAATAAAGATGTAACCATAGAAACCAACAGCCGTATGTTAGGCTTTCTAAAGGGGATGCCTGAGCTGCGTGGTACCAGTGTGGATATTGAAAACAGCACCGTTATAGAACCTTGTTATTTGGGAAATAATGTGGTCTTGCGCAATGCAACCATAGGTCCGAACGTTAGTTTAGGCAACGGCACTGTAGTTGAAAATGCCACACTAACATCGTGCTTGGTTCAACATGATACTGAGATAAAAAACATAAAGTTGACCAACAGCATGATTGGCAGTAAGGCCTATGTAGATGGCGAGTATACAAGTTTGAGTTTGGGTGATTATTGCCGTATGGAATAAAAAAATGCTTCTAAAAAGTCGAATAATAGCATTCTGGGCAGCGCTTTACGTGCTGCCTCTGTTTTTGGTAGCACAGACCAAGGCAGATGCGGTACTTTCTGATCGTGATCAAAAAAAATTTGATACACATTTTTACGAGGCGCAGCGCTACAAGCAAACCGAGCGCCATGATGCCGCCATTTCAAATTTTAGAGCCTGTCACAAGATCAACCCCAAAGATGCCACAGTAGCCTTTGAACTTGGCAAATTGATATTTACTTATCAAAGTCAAGAAGAAGGTGTACGATTTTTAGAAATCGCCCATAACCTGGAACCATCCAACAAATGGATGACCTTAGAATTGGCAGGTAAATACCGCAGCATCGGAAAAACGAAGGAGGCCACCGCGCTTTTTGAAGCACTAACAGAGGCCTATCCTGGTGCGGTTAAGTACAAGTTTGATTTAGCACAACTGTATTTTGCGCAAAACAAGTATAAGGCATGTCTTAAAACACTTAATGAAATAGAAACTTTTACGGGTGTAAATGCCGAGTTAATCAATCAGAAGAAGGATATCTATCTGCTGCTGAATGATGCTAAAGGCGCTCAATTAGAAATGCAAAAATTAGTGAACGCCTACCCGGATAACTTAGATTATCGCGGCGCTTTGGCCAGATTCTATCTTGCCAATGAAGATGTAAATGAAGCTTTGCAGGTGTATAAAGAGATGATTTTAATTGCGCCCAATGACCCGCGTGCACATTTAGATTTGGCCAATATATATCAGCAATTGGGGAAATATGATTCCTCGTATGTTCATCTTAAAGTTGCAATGGCCAATCCCCAATTAGAAATAGACCCTAAAATACAAGTGCTGTATTCTTTTTATAAGGCTGGTGAGCGAGATAGTATAATGCACCAAATGGGTTTAGAATTATTAGACGTAAGCATATCGGCAACACCCAAAGAGCCAAAACTTTTTGCCATGCGGGCTGATTATTATATGCGCGATGATAAACCCAACCAGGCCCGTAATGATTTGCGTAAAGCATCCCGATTAGGGGCAAATCAATTGCAGATTTGGAGCCAGATTCTCCTGCTTGATGCCCGTTTAGAACTAAATGATTCTCTTGCCGCAGATGGGGCCATTTGCGCAGAACTTTATCCCAATCAGCCGCTGGGTTACTTAATGGCCGGTAGCGGCAATGCTTTAACGGGGAAGCACGAAGTGGCCATTGGGTATTTAGAAATGGGCTTAGATTATGTTATAGACAATCCGGAGTTGGAAGAGCAGTTTTATATCTCTTTGGCCGATGCCCATCACAACCTTGAACAACATCGCGAAAGTGATGCTTACTTTGAAAAAGCCTTGGCAATCAACCCAAGAAATCCGTCAACGTTAAATAACTATGCTTTTTACCTCGCAACACGGGGCGTGCAATTAGATAAGGCCTTAGAAATGACTCAGAGGTGTAATACCCTTTCACCCCAAAATGGCGTCTTTTTAGATACATGGGCTTGGGTACTTTACCAAAAAGGTGATTATACCAAAGCCCTTGAGAAAATTGAAGAGGCATTAAAAAATGGCGGTTATAAAAACGGAGAGGTCATGGAGCATTATGGCGATATACGTTTTAAATTGGGCGAGATTGACCATGCGGTGGCAATTTGGGAAAAGGCAGCGGTCTTACCGGGCGCATCCGCAAGAATTAAAGAAAAGATTGCTAAACGTGCCCTATGAGAAAGAGCCTGGTATTCATAACTGTTTCATTGTTTTTGCTTGCCGCCTGTAAGAGTAAAAAGGTGGTGGTTACCTCACCTGATGGTAACATAGAACTGCTTACACCCAAAAAGGCGGCAGAAGCCATACGGGCAAAAACGGCCACGCCCGATTGGGTACAACTAAAAGCTGAGGTTACTGTTACGCAAAACGGCTCAACAAATAACGGGGTGATAGATATCCGCATGAAGCAAGACTCTGTGCTATGGGTTGAAATAGCCGATCCTTTTCTGGGCATAAAAGCCATACGCGCCTTTGCTTTGTCAGACTCTGTAGCGTACGTAAATCGCCTAGATAAAACTTATTTTGCCGGCCCTTATGGTTATGTAGAAAAGAAGTTAGGCACCAGTATTCCTTTTGCATATATCTTCAATGTTTTTCTGGGCGAACTTTTTATACCAGATGCAGCCGTTACTTTGGGCGAAAGTGGTTATGTGCTTAATGCAAAAACGGAAGATGATAACAGCTTTGCCGCCCGCATAGAGCCTATAAATTTAGATTGTTTGCAGCAAGTGTATTTTACAGATACAGACATCCTAACCGTTAATTATGCTGATTATGCGGTGGTAAACGGGCACCGTTTTCCACATAAGATAAGTGTAAACGTTAAAGGAACCCAAGCGCTTGTTGCTATATTCACAATTAATGAAATTAGCTGCGGCACACCGTTAGATATGCCCTTTAACATCAGTAAAAAGTATGCGCGCGTCTATTAAAATATTTTTTCTGCTCATTGCTTTAGGAGTAAGCAGCCTTGTTTTTGGGCAGCGGGATCGCAAAGAACAATTGCAACAGCGCAAAACCCAATTGCAGGATGAAATAGACTTTGCCAACAAAATATTGAATGAAACGCGTAAGAATGAGCGTTTATCTGTAGGTCAATTGCAGGCGCTGGCGCAAAAAATAAAGATGCGCGAAGAACTCATCCGCACCATAGACCGCGAAATGCGCATTATCAATAAAGAAATTGCCAACCTACAGGCTGGTGTTGATACCCTAGAAAAAACCACGGCACGTTTAAAAGCGGAGTATGCCCAAATGATTAAGCAAACCTATAAGCAGCGCAATAGGCGCACAGGCTTGCTTTTTGTGCTTAGTAGCAGCGATTTTGACCAGGCTGTAAAGCGCATCACCTACCTCAAACAATCTGCTGAATATCGCGAGCAACAAGTTGCGGAGATAAAAGCCAGACAGGAAGAACTGAAAGCGAAAATTGCCCAACTGGAGGTACGCAAGCAAGAGCAGCTTGCGCTAAAGAATAACAAGGTACAAGAGCGGCAGAATCTTGAGGGCGAAAAGGACGAGCAGGAAAAAGTGGTTAACGACCTTAAACAGCGCGAGAACGAGATTACGCGTGAAATCCGTGTAAAGCAGGGCGAGGCCGATAAGCTTGAAAAAGAGATACAGCGCATTATTGCTGATGAAATGCGCAAGGCGCGTGAAAAAGCAGAGCGTGATGCCCTGGAAAAAGAAGCGAAGGATGTTGGTTTGGTTGCCGGCAAAGATTTTAATGACCGCACAAACAATAAGCGCTTGCGCGAGCTGGTGAATGCAAAACGCAAGGAGATGAATATTGCCGAGCCAGCTCCGGAAGTTGCATCACCAAGCTACAGTTTAACACCCGAAGCCCGTAAACTGGCGGCAAGCTTTGCCTCTAATAAAGGCACATTGCCCTGGCCGGTAGAGCGCGGCATTATTGTGGGCAAGTTCGGTAAGCAACCCCACCCGGTAGCCAAAGGCATAGTGGTAAACAACCCGCATATTGAGATTGCCACAGAAAAAGGTGCCAAGGCAAGGGCGGCTTTTGATGGTGAAGTAACCAGCGTAATCCGCATACCCGGGGCCAACAAGGCCGTGCTGGTGCGCCACGGTAATTACTTTACCGTATATGGCAATCTGGTAGAAGTTTTTGTAAAGTCAGGAGATAAGGTTACCATCAAACAGGAGTTGGGTACCATTTATACCGATAAGGAAAACCAAACCATCTTGCAGTTTGGTCTTTGGCTGGATGATAAGATTCAGGACCCGGA
>CAYQDW010000019.1:0-40144 GCA_964416385.1 uncultured Cryomorphaceae bacterium
AAGCTTCTGCCGCAGTGAATAACGATAAAGACCAAACTTATCCGCCAAAGTTAGAAGATGTACAATCACCCAACCACCACTTAGATTTTCTGAAAAACATTCCGGAAGCACATGCATCTGTAAGCCGAGATGCATCAGAACAAAATGATGGCATACCGCTACAGTATCGCGAAATTTTTGACCAGATTACCGCACTTCTTGAAGAAGAAAAAGTATATCTCAATCCTCAGTTATCAATTTCTGATTTTACTGAACGTATAGGTACCAACAGGCGCTATGTCTCTGAAGCCGTAAATCAATGTTCTAATATGAATTTCATGAACTTGATCAATTCATATCGCATTAAATACGCATGTAATTCGATTATGGAATCCACAAAGCCCATCAAGCAAATTATGCTCGAGTCTGGATTTAGTTCTGAAAGCACGTTTTTTAGGGCCTTTAAGACAATTACAGGTATAACGCCTAAAGAATTTGCCACACAAGCTAAAAAGTTGAATAGTTAGATGTAGCCGGGTTTTTGATGATTACCCTTTTTACAAAGCACACAGCCCTATTAAGCTAAATTAGATTATAAGAAAGCGGCCATTTCATGTTGCATTTTTCGCGCCTCTTCATGTGCTTTAGCTGCAAAATCTTCACCATTACCAGCGTAGATAATTCCGCGACTGGAATTAATCAACAAGCCGCCTTCGGCATTGCGGCCATGTTCTAATACATCTGCTAAACTCCCGCCTTGCGCACCAACGCCTGGCACCAGCAAGAAATGATCAGGTATTATGCTACGGATGTGTTTTATGTGTTCTGCCTTTGTTGCGCCAATCACGTACATGATATTTTCTGGCGTTCCCCATGCCATGGATTTTTTTAGCACCTCATCATAAAGTTGATCTCCAGAATTCATCACCGTAAGTTGAAAATCCTGTGCACCAGCATTACTCGTTAAAGCTAAAATGATCGCCCATTTATTCTGAATTTGCAAAAAAGGTTCAACGCTATCGATCCCCATATAAGGTGCCACGGTAACAGCATCAAAACTTAACTGATTTAAGAATGCTTCAGCGTACATACGACTCGTATTGCCGATATCGCCACGCTTGGCATCCGCAATTGTAAAACAGTCAGGATAGCTGGTATTGAGGTAGTTTATTGTTTTTTCTAAGCTTGCCCAACCCTTTAAGCCAAGCGCTTCATAAAAAGCTGTGTTGGGTTTGTAAGCCACGGCAAACTCCGCAGTGGCATCAATAATGGCTTTGTTAAAAGCGAAAACAGGGTCTTCTTCACCCAATAAATGCTTCGGAATTTTAGTTAGGTCTGTATCCAACCCAACGCACAGCACGCTTTTTTTGCGCTGTATTTCTGAAACTAGTTTTTGTCTAGTCATTATTTTTCTTGACAGATTTATTAAAAACGGTTCCCATTCTAATGCTTATCAATTTACAGATGCTTAAAAGTAATCTTCATTTTCAAATCGAATTAGCAACTTTTTTAATCGGCAGAGCACATATTTTACAAAGGTATGTGGACGGTGCTTTCTTTAGCCTTCCCGTTCTAATCTGGTAATGTTCTAATTATTAAGTTATTAGGGCAAACTAAATACGGTTCAATTTCAATTGACCTATTAACTTATTAGCACATGACCAACCTTAATACATTAATCCATCTCCCCTTCTTTCATCTTTTCAGCATTCTCTGCCAGATGTAATTCATCAATAAATTTCTGAATGTCACCGTTCATAACTTCAGACAGGTTGTAAACGGTTAAACCAATGCGATGGTCTGTTACACGGCCTTGCGGATAATTATAGGTTCTAATTTTTGCAGAACGGTCACCAGTACTTACGAGGGTTTTTCTACGGCTTGAAATTGCTTCATTGTGCTTTTCAATTTCCATTTCATACAACTTTGCACGAAGCATCTTCATCGCTAATTCACGGTTTTTAAGCTGGCTGCGTTCTACCTGACAAACCACCACAATGCCTGTTGGGCGGTGCGTAAGTTGCACCTTGGTTTCAACCTTATTTACGTTTTGTCCGCCCGCACCACCGCTTCGGCTGGTATGAAAATCAATATCGGCAGGATTTAATTCAACATCTACTTCCTCTGCCTCGGGCAGCACGGCCACTGTAGCTGCAGAGGTATGTACACGCCCCTGACTTTCTGTTTCAGGCACGCGCTGCACACGGTGTACACCGCTTTCGTATTTTAAGGTGCCATAAACATCTTCTCCCGAAATACTAACGCTGATGTCTTTGTAACCACCGGCGCTGCCTGGTGTTTCGTTCATCAACTCCATTTTCCAGCCTTTGCTTTCAATATAACGGGCATACATGCGGAACAAATCACCTGCAAAAATGCCGGCTTCATCGCCACCAGTACCGCCCCGAATTTCTAGAACAGCATCTTTCTCATCCTCCGGATCTTTAGGAATAAGCATGGTTCGAATATCCATTTCAAGGGCCTCCAATTTTGGCTGTGCCTCTTCCAGTTCCATTTTAGCCATTTCTTTCATTTCAGCATCTTTTTCAGTGGCTAAAATATTTTTGGCTTCTGAGATATTACCGCTCAAATTGATATACTTCTCACGTGCATCAACTATTTCTTTGAGGCGTTTGTATTCGCGGTTCAATTTTATATAGCGGCTTTGGTCTGCAATAACATCAGGTTGTATGATTAAATCATTAACCTCATCAAAGCGCTGTTTTATTGCATTTAATTTATCTAACATGTCTAATATTTAATACTGAAAAGTGCCGTATTCAGAAATCAACGTCAATTTTTTACTTTCTGAAGCCTCTACTCTACCCACAATTTTTGCCTCAACATTAAACGCATTTGAAATGGCGATGATGTCATCCGCAATTTCAGCGGGCACATAAATCTCCATACGGTGGCCCATGTTAAACACCTGGTACATTTCTTCCCAGGCCGTGCCGCTTTCTTTTTGAATTAGCTCAAATAATGGCGGTGTGGGGAATAGATTGTCTTTTACCACGTGTACATCTCCAACAAAGTGTAATACTTTGGTTTGGGCGCCACCGCTACAATGCACCATGCCGTGAATATTTGCGCGGTGTTTTTCCAAAATCTGTTTAATGATTGGCGCATAGGTTCGCGTTGGTGATAAAACCAGTTTTCCGGCATCCAATGGAACACCATCAACCTTTTCTGTTAAACCAAGGCTGCCGCTATACACCAAATCAAACGGAACAGAAGGATCAAAACTTTCGGGGTACTTTTTAGCGATGTCCTTTTTAAAAACATCATGACGGGCACTGGTTAATCCGTTGCTGCCCATGCCACCATTGTATTCTGTTTCATAGGTTGCTTGACCAAAACTGGCTAAGCCAACAATTACATCTCCGGGACGAATGTTTGCATTATCAATCACCTCGCTACGCTTCATTCGTGCAACTACCGTACTATCCACAACAATGGTACGCACCAAATCGCCAAGGTCGGCTGTCTCACCACCGGTGCTAATAATGTTAACACCAAACTTGCGGTATTCTTCAAGCAGTTCTTCTGTACCATTTATAATGGCTGAAATCACCTCACCTGTAATTAAATTTTTGTTACGGCCAATGGTGGAAGAAAGCATGATGTTTTCGGTGGCACCAACGCAGAGTAAATCATCGATATTCATGATGAGCGCGTCTTGCGCAATACCCTTCCAAACGCTTATGTCGCCTGTTTCTTTCCAGTATGCATAGGCCAAAGACGACTTGGTTCCGGCACCATCGGCATGCATCACCAAACAATAGTTTTCATCGCCGGTAAGGTAATCGGGTACAATTTTGCAGAATGCCTTTGGGAATAGCCCTTTATCAACATTTTTAATCGCCTGATGCACTTCTTCTTTTCCCGAAGAAACACCTCGCTGTGCGTAGCGCTTGCTCTTTTCCATGGCGGCAAAAATACAAAGAAAGCGCCCCGAAGAATTTCGGGGCGCTTTACTCTATCGGTTTATTTTCTACTTGGTATTCAACCACATACCGGGCTGCAAGTCTTTATCTTTAATATCGTCATTAAGGTCGCGCAGGTCTTTCTCGCTCATGCCCAATCCATCTGCAATACTCTTCATTGTATCGCGTAATTGAACCTGATAGTGACTGTTATCCCAATCTGTGTAATCGCCATCTTGGGTAACTTTAAGCACGAGGCCTTCAAAAACGCGTACACCTCTTAAACCACCATTTAAGTTTTTAAGCTGTACGATGTTTAGGTTATAGTCTTTGGCAATTTTACCGAAGTTATCGCGTGCTTCACAAGTATGAAACTGACCAAGAGGTTTTGCTTGCTCTTTTTGAGATTCCTTTTCACCATCACCCGTTGTAGTTGTAGCCGTTTGGTTGGGGATATAATCATCACGGTCTACTTTAAAGTCGGTACGTCTATTAAGCTGGTTGCCAATTTCTTGTTTCGCACTAGACTGAGACTTTATGAAAGCCTCTGTAAGTTCAGTGCCCTCGGGGAATTCGCCAGCGCCATAGCCTTTGTATTTTTCGGGAATAATAAATGGCTCATCTTCACCTTTACCTTCAGCCGTTAAACGATCTTCGGCAATGCCTTTAGAAATCAAATAGCTCACGCAAGTATCGGCACGTTTTTGAGAAAGTACTCTGTTGCGTTCATCCGTATCACGGTAATCCGTATGCGAACGCATAATAATGGTGATATTTGGGTTGTTGTTTAAAATTGCAACCACACTATCTAATGCTTGCATACTTTCTGGGCGAAGATCCCATTTAGCCAGATCAAAGAATACATTTGGCAATACAATAGGTATTTCTATGGGATTTAGTTTTACCTGAACACGCATGCCGTGCAGGAATATGTTCTCACTAGGCACAAATTCAAATGAACTCATAGCCACACCAATGGTGGTAAAATCTGCTGTATTGTTAAGAAACTTCTTCTTCTCTACATTGATTTTGTATTGCGTTTCTTCGTTTAGTTGATCTTTATCAAAAACAAAGTGTCCGTCTTTATCTGTATTCACAACTATTGATGTGCCATCGGTACCATCTAAGCGCACAGTTGCCTGTTGAATTGGGTTACCGTCTTTAGCACTTACTACCACGCCATCCATTGTAAATTTCAATGGCACTAACATTACAGAGTAGATATCGTATCCACCTTTGCCACCATCTCGGTCTGAGGCCATGAAACCATTTTTAGCCGCACCTTTTTCCCATTGTATAGCAATATCATCTCTACTTGAGTTGATTGGGTATTGAAGGTTTTCGAGCTCACCAGTAGGCATGCCACTTTGGTCTACTTTAATACGGTAGATATCTTTTCCGCCCATACCTTCATGACCATCTGATGAGAAATATAAATAACCATCATCATGGGCAAATGGATATACCTCATCACCCGCTGAGTTAACAAGTGGACCTAAATTTTTAGGTGTATCCCATTTCTTCTCTCTTCTATTATACGTTGTTACCCAAATATCTTTACCTCCTCGTGTACCGGGAAGATCGCCGGCAAAGTATAAGAACTGATCATCTGCGCTGAGCGATGGATGACCAACAGAATAAAGGCTATCTGGCGCTGCAACTACAAGTTCTGGCTGTGCCCAATCTTGACCCATTTTACGAGTTTCATAGATCATACAACCAAGTTTCATGTTTTTTTCATTGATACACTTGGTAAAGTAAAGCGACTTCATACGGCTGTCAAAGCAAATTACGCCTTCGTGTTCTTTGGTATTTACCATTTCACTTAATGGTGTAACGCTACTCCACACGAGGTCTTCATTATCATCTCCGCGTGCGCGCCCACGCCCCTTTTTACGTTCCGCTTCTGTGATGTAGATGTCGGAATAACGCTGGCCAGTCCAGCCGTCTTCACGCTTGCCAACACTTTCATCACGCATTGAAGAAATCATTAATACGGTATAGTCATCTGCGCGTCTACCCGCATAAGCAGCCTGGTAATCATTACCCTTACTATTGAGGTCTTTCATGTTATTAACCATGTATCGCGATGGTTTATCCATCCATTCTATGGCCAACTTGCATGATTCAATACCCTGTTCTGCGCGCTTATCTGTTGGTTTTTCTTGCTTATAAACCTGATATTCTGTGAGGGCCTCTTCGTAAGAACCTTGACACCGCAACATATCTGCGTACCTTAATTGGGCAATGGCATCATATTTCATTTTCACGGCACGCTTATAGTAGTTAGCCGCGTTTTTACAATCATTCATAAAGCGGTAACACTCCGCTTGTTTAAAGGTTATTTCTGCTTTTAGGTTTCGATCTTTTTCATCACTAAAAGCGTCTTTGTAAAGCTCAACGGCTTTCACATACTCCTTGGCCTCAAAATATTCATTGGCTTTTTGAGTAGACTTTTCGGTTTTCTTACCAGGCTCTTCTGTGAATTCAGTTTCACCTGCATCCTGCGCGTATGTCAATTGTAAAAAAGCAACTGTGAATAGCGCTGAAAAAACTTGTTTGATAAGACTCATAAGGGGCTTAGCGTATTTATACCTGTTAGCGGACTAAGATAGATATTCTAATAAAATAAAAAAAAGCCCGAGCAATTTGCCCGGGCTGTAAAACAAAACAATTTAAATTATCTGGTAAAGAGCATTTCACGAAATTTAACCATTGTCCAACTTTCATCATCAATGATCATTTCTAGTTTATCTGCATGGTAACGTATGCGATCAAAGTATGGTTTTACGTAATCACAGTAAGCCACTGCACGCTCACGGGCATCTTCTAATTTATTAGCCTTCTTACGCTCTTCAATCATCGCCTCTTTATCTGCCAAGATATTAGAGATATGGGCACTAATTGCTTTAATCATATCTAGTTGCTCTTTGGCTACCTCTGTAAACGTCTTAGCATCAAGAATATCCTTTAAACGTTGAACGTTTTCGATAAGCATATTTTGATAGCGTATTGCTGTTGGCACGATATGATTTCCGGCTATGTCGCCAAGAACGCGGCTTTCAATCTGTATGCGCTTAAAATACTCTTCAAGCATGATTTCGTGACGAGCTTCAACCTCAACTTTACTCATAACCCCTGTTTCTTCAAAGAGATTTAAAACATCCTCTTTTACGTAGGTATCTAATGCGCGTGGCGTATCTGTGATGTTATTTAGTCCGCGTTTAGCTGCTTCGTCTTTCCAACCATCACTGTAGCCATCACCTTCAAAGCGAATGTTCTTAGAAGACTTGATATACTCCTTAAGAATATTAAAAATGGCATCGTCTTTTTTCATCCCCTTTGCAATAAGCTGATCAACCTCTTGTTTAAAGGCGCGTAATTGCTTAGCAACGATCATATTGAGAACCGTCATGCTTTGGGCGCAGTTTTGGTTAGATCCCACGGCACGTAACTCAAATTTGTTACCTGTAAAAGCAAAAGGAGAAGTGCGGTTGCGATCTGTATTATCTAGTAAAATTTCAGGAATCTTACCAACCACATTTAATTTAAGATCTGTTTTCTTTTCTGGCGAAAGCTTACCTGTTTCAATATTTTCTAGCTCATCTAAAACTGATGATAGTTGCGAGCCAATGAATACAGAAATAATTGCCGGTGGTGCTTCATTTGCTCCTAAACGATGATCGTTACCCGCTGATGCAATTGAAGCGCGTAATAGATCTGCATGGTCATGCACGGCTTTAATTGTATTTACGAAAAAGGTTAAAAACTGCAGGTTAGTCTTTGGGGTTTTACCCGGGCTTAACAGGTTAATTCCTGTGTTTGTGGCCAAGCTCCAGTTGTTGTGCTTGCCAGATCCATTAATGCCAGCAAATGGTTTTTCATGAAGCAATACCCTAAAATCGTGTCTACGCGCAATCTTTTCTAGCAAATCCATAAATAAAGAGTTGTGGTCTACAGCCACATTGGCCTCTTCAAAAACTGGCGCAAATTCAAACTGTGCTGGCGCTACTTCGTTGTGGCGCGTTTTAATTGGCACACCTAATTTGCGCGCTTCAAATTCAACTTCGCGCATAAATTGAATTACGCGCTCTGGTATAGAACCAAAATAGTGGTCTTCTAATTGCTGACCCTTTGCGGGAGAATGTCCTAGCAAAGCACGTCCGGTGAGTACCAAATCAGGGCGTGCATTAAACAACGCCGCATCTACCAAAAAGTATTCTTGTTCCCAACCAAGCGTGGCTTGAACCTTATTTACGTTTCTATCAAAATACTGACAAACCGCTGTAGCGGCTTGATCTACACTTTGTAAAGCTCTTAACAATGGCGTTTTATTATCAAGTGCTTCGCCCGTATAGGAAACGAAAACGGTAGGGATACAAAGTGTTGTACCAATTACAAATGTTGGTGATGTTGGATCCCATGCGGTATAACCTCTAGCTTCAAAGGTGTTACGGATACCACCACTTGGGAAACTAGATGCATCTGGCTCTGCTTGTACAAGCATACCACCGCTAAATTTTTCTATGGCTTCTCCATCTTCTGTGGGTTCAAAAAATGAATCATGCTTTTCTGCTGTTGTACCTGTTAAAGGCTGAAACCAGTGCGTGTAATGTGTTGCACCTTTTGCAATGGCCCAAGATTTCATTGCAGACGCCACTTGATCTGCAACATCGCGGGTGATTTTTGTGCCTTTATCAATGGCACTCATTACGCTTTCATACGCTTCTTTGGTCATGTATTCGCGCATGGCCTTTTTGTTGAAGGTATGTGAGCCAAAATAATCAGAAACACGTGTGGTTGGCGTTTCAAAATGCTTGGGCTTGTGTGTGCCCGCAACTTGTAATGCACTAAATCTTACCGTAGCCATAATTTTTCTAAAATTTTTGGCGAAAGTAATTTTTCAAAGGGGGTATATCCAAATTTTTTATAAAAAATTACGAACATCCCCTTTGCTTAAAGGGGGCTAAGGTTAAATATTTACATTTTAGTCCACGTTAGGATAACGTATACAATGTATGTCACAAATAAAATAAGCCCTTCGCCTCTACCAAGTTTTCCTTTTGTTATGAGCCCCATCATGGGGAATATTAGTAACGCGTAAGCGATCATCCACCAAGCATCAACATAGAGCAGATTTTTATCTACCATATTAATTGGCGTAATCAGTGCCGTGATACCTAGTACGGCTAAAATATTGAAGATATTAGACCCAATTAAATTACCTATGGCCAGATCTTTCTCGTTTCTATAAGCCGCAATTAATGATGCTGCAAGTTCAGGTACACTTGTACCAAAAGCCACAATAGTTACAGAAATTGCGCGTTCACTAACACCAAAACTCAAGGCAATACCAGAAGCTCCTTCCACAAAAAATAAGGCGCCATAGCGCAAGCCAAGCACACCAAGCAACAGAAATGCAAACATTTTAAGTGGCGATTGCTTCTTGGCTGCAACATCAATTTCTTCTGTTTCTACGGGGCTATGATCTCTGCGTGATTTGTAGATTTTATAGTAGTTGTAGGCGATGAGAGAAATGGTGAAAAATGCACCTGATAGAAAGTTGATGCCATTGTTTATGTATAAGAAGGCTAAAAAAGCTACGGAATATATCAGCATTACCAACCAATCAAAACGGTAATCAAGCCGCTGTACGGGCAAGCCGAATAAAAGGGCGGTTAAGCCCATGATGAGGCCTATATTGGTAATGTTAGAGCCCACAACATTTCCTAAGGCAATATCGGGATGACCATCTATTGCAGCCTGTAAGCTCACCAATAATTCTGGTGCCGAAGTGGCAAATGCAACAACGGTTAAACCGATAACCAAAACCGAAATACGTAATTTAAGGGCTAGCGTTACGGCACCTCGAACGAGAAAATCACCACCAACAAATAAAAAAACGAGTCCTAGTACTAACAGGAAATATGACATCAGATTTGCGTGTTGCGTTTAATGGCACCGGCAACTTCTTCTAGGGTTTTCTTACCCTCGTTTAACCCATCTTTTAGGGCTTTCATATCGTCTTCTTGATTTGCACTTTCCGTAATTTCTCGCTTAACATCATTTGCGGCATTACGCACAGTTCTGATGCCTTTTCCTAAACCGCGGGCGATTTCAGGAATTTTATCGGCACCAAAAAACATGATAACGATAAAGATGATGAGCATGAGCTCACCACCGCCAATATTAAATAAGAGAAATTGACTGTTCATAGTGCGCAAAAGTACAAATTGCCACCGGCGCGTACTAGTCCGTAATCAATAACTTGTGGGTTGATGATGCGGAATCTGTTTGCACTACAATCATATATATACCCTCAGGTAGATTTAAAGAAAAATCATGTTCAGTTTGTGCCAAAAAGGACGTTTTGTAAACAACTTCGCCTGTTAGCGTAAAAAGCGTAACCGATGTGTTTTGGCCCCAAACCGTTTCTTTAAACTGCAATGAGAAGTTTCCATGTGAAGGATTTGGATAAACCGTAGTTGGCGAAGTGCTTAATTGTTCATCTGTACCAAAGTCAATGGGAAGTAAAGCTATGGTAAGGCTGTCATATACGCCTTGATTAAACTGCATATTTACCACTTTAGGAAAGTAACCAGTGCGTGAAACCAGGATAGCATCCGTGCCCCCAATTGCAGAACCAACTTTAAACGTACCATCTACCCCTGTGGCACCCATAAATGAATTTATTGTAAAAGCAACATCTGCACCTAATATTGGATTTCCCGTTAGCGAATCGATAACGGTACCATGTAGGCGCGCAGCAGGGGTATAATCACTACTTAAAACAAACAAACCAGTTTGCATATCAGTAACAAGAATATGCCCGCTTGGCAAGTAAGGGTATGCGCCCCAAGCACCGGTATAGCCTCCCCCTGAATTTGGAGAGGTGTCATAGAAACCTGTTTCTACCAGTAAATCGGGATATGTGGCATCTACGATATTAAGCCCGCTTGTATAGTAAGAGGTCACTAAAAAGTTGCCATATACATGTACATTGTGTGGAATTACACCGGTATTTGGCAATGTTCTGATTTTATCTAGTTCTGTGATGTTAGACAAATCACTAACATCATAGGCGGCAATATATGCGCCTGGAAGCTCATCAGTAGTAAACACTGTTTTGCCATCATCACTTAACCAACAGTTATGCGTAAATTGGTTGGGTGTTGATTTTGTGGCCAATAATTGGGGTGCTGATTTTAGTGTGACATCTATAACTGTTAATACCCCTTGATTTACGGCTGCCCCATACAAGGTGTCATTTCTGGCAAAGCCATCATGCAGATAATATGTTTCCCACTTCCCTAGATAAGTAGGATTCCAAGGGTCTGTTGCTACATCAAACATTAAAACACCGCCGCTAAACAAGTTAGAGCCAAAAACATAAAGCACGCCATTTTCATCTATCCATAAGTTATGTGCAGTGCGTAAGGAATCATTGGTTCCAGAAAACTTTGGCTTAAAGCGTTTATAACGTGCGCTTTGAAGGCTGTCTAAATCTACTATCGTAATGCCCTCATCTGGCGATGTACTCCAGCCAAATTGAAAATCGTGACAGACATAAGCATAGTGGCTCCATGTTTTGATATCACGCCAAACACTGTAGGCACCATAAACGTTGATTTTGCTTACTGGTGTTGCGGGATTTGTTACATCCACAACGTTAAAACGATCATTTACACCAACTAGCGCATATTCATTACCTGAACTGTCTGCATAGCCCCAAACATCATTAAGATCCCACTGTGGATAGCTCAACTCACCGAGCTTCACAACATCAAGAGACTGCGCGAATATTGCACTGCAACTCCATAATGAGAAGAAAAAGAAAAGAATAGATTTATTCAAAATCGAGGGTAATTTGTTGTTTTCCAGCAATATCTTCATCATCGTCATTGATTGCATCATCTTGGGGCGCAACTTCATCTGCCGTTTCTTCTGCTTCATTTTCTTCATCACTGGTTAATAAATTTATTTCTTTAACTGATGCTGCTGTTAGCTGATTGCCTTGAGCCTTCCACCCTTTAACAGAAATAAACTCTTCTAAATTAATTTGTTCGGGGTCTTTTTGTACGCCTTTAATCTTCTTAAATAAAATTTCTACGGTAGGGTTACTGGTGGTGGTTACTAATTCTAAATAAGAACCGGCAGCATCACTTATAAAGCTATCCTTCTTCTCTATATCATCAACCAAAAATCGCTTTACAAAGTGTTTTGCTTTTGCCCCGTCCCAATAAATGGCTGTTATGGGTTGTTCTGGTTTCCACTTTTCAATCAAGATCATGTCTTCATCAAAATGCGTGGCTAAATCAAAATTACTGAGGCGATACATACCGTTTTTATAGACCGTTAGGATTTTGTCATCACCTTTAAAGGCGCCAAGTAATTTACCCCGACTTTCGGCATTTAGTCGCTTTACGGCATCATCAAACCAAATTTTACGAGCTGCTAGGGTAGAAATCCCCTTTTCGCGTAGCTCAATTTTTTTGATGGGATACTTGCTTACAATATTGCCTTTACTTTGTCGGCCTTTAATACTTAAGTCAGCAAAGTCTATATCAAAACGCAGCCTGCGTAATTTTTGGAGGGCACGCAAATGAACGGTTACCACCTCTGCTTCACCATTAGGATTAACCGTTAGATAAAGCACTTTAGATCCTTTATCATCGCCCCCAATGGCATACTCCTTATCTCTGGTAATGCTGGTGATGGCAAAACGTTTCATGTAAGAAACCTTTGTTTTACCATCAAGATAGATCATGTTATAAATGGTTCGCTTGTCGTTTCTCTTAAAAACACCAACATATTTTATGCCTTTACCAACAAATTGCTTAGGTGCAATTTTGGTTACACTCATAATGCCGTCTTCACGAACAATGATGATGTCGTCTATATCAGAACAATCACAAACAAATTCGTCTTTGCGTAATGCAGTACCGATGAAACCTTCTTCGCGATTTACATAGAGTTTTGTGTTTGCTATAGCAACTTTTGTGGCGATGATGTCATCAAAAACACGTATTTCTGTTTTACGCTCGCGGCCAGCACCATATTTTTTCTTTAGCTCCTTAAAGTAATCTACGGCAAATTCTATGAGATTATCAAGGCTATTTTTAACCTCAGCAATTTTACCTTCAAGCTCAAGAATTTTATCGTTAGCCTTATCAGAATCAAATTTTGAAATGCGCTTGATACGTATTTCGGTTAGGCGAACTATATCATCATCTGTAACTTCTCTAATTAAGTTTGCGATATGCGGCTCTAGGCCCTTGCGAATAAACGAGATTACCTGTTCCCAGGTTTCTGCTTCTTCAATATCTCGGTAAATACGGTTTTCAATAAAGATGCGCTCTAATGATGAAAAATGCCATTGCTCTTGCAGTTCATGAAGCTTTATTTCAAGCTCCATGCGCAAAAGATCTACCGTGTGATGTGTAGAACGTTCCAGAATTTCACTTACGCCTAAAAACTCAGGATTATCGTTAACAATAACACAGCCTAATGGCGCAATGCTTACTTCACAATCTGTAAAAGCATATAGCGCATCAATGGTTTTATCTGGAGATATACCGCTGGGCAAGTGAATCATGATTTCTACATGCTCTGCGGTATTGTCTTCAATCTTCTTAATTTTAATCTTGCCCTTGTCATTGGCCTTAAGAATAGAATCTATAAGGCTTTGCGTTGTTGTACCAAAAGGAATCTCAGTAATAACTAAGTTTTTCTTTTCGTGCTGCTGAATCTTAGCTCTTACCCTAACGCGACCACCGCGCGCCCCATCATTGTACTGGGTAAAATCGGCAATACCCCCTGTTGGGAAATCTGGAAAGATTTCAGGTTTTTTACCTCTTAGAATCTTTATTGATCCGTCAATAAGTTCAACAAAATTATGCGGAAGAATACGGGTTGATAGTCCTACCGCAATACCTTCTACACCTTGCGCAAGTAATAACGGGAATTTTACAGGTAGGTTAATCGGCTCATCTGCCCTTCCATCATAACTACTTTGCCACTTGGTAACCTTAGGGCTAAAAACAACCTCTAAAGCAAACTTTGATAAACGGGCTTCTATGTAACGTGGTGCTGCTGCGCTATCTCCGGTAAGTACATTTCCCCAGTTACCTTGGGTATCTATTAAGATATCTTTTTGGCCTACTTGCACTAAGGCATCCCCGATGCTTGCATCACCATGCGGGTGAAAACGCATGGTTTGGCCAATTACGTTAGCGACTTTATGATAACGACCATCCTCCATATCAAACATGGCATGGAGAATTCTACGTTGTACAGGCTTTAATCCGTCTTCTAAAGCAGGCACTGCACGCTCTAAAATCACGTACGAGGCATAATCAAGAAAGTAATCTTGATACATGCCAGAAACGCGCGTTATAGACGCTGTTTCAGAGCTGCTATTTTCCTTGTTGTTTTCGTTGTTTTCAGGTTCAGGATGCTGTCCTTCGTCAATCGTCATTGCTAACCGTCTCTTTATACGCTATGAAACCAGACTTTTTATTCTTTGATAAAATCCCTCTTAATGAGCGCTCCAAATCTTTTATTTGCTGTTTGTTGAGGTAGCTAGTTGTGGCAGATACATGTTTAAACTTGCCATCCTTACTACTCAATTTTAACACCAATTTACGTCTGAGCGGCAAGCGCTGAATGGTGTATCCAACTAATTTCCGCTTTGGAAATTCATAACGTTGACTGAAAGTTCTACCCAAAAAGTTAAGGCTTGGATTTTTACTTTCTAGAATGATCACTTCACCATCACTGTCATAGGTAAAAACTGGATTCCCACGGTAAATTAATACTAAAAATACAGGTATTACTATGTAACTTAAATGAAAAGACCTGTCAAAAAATGTTCCACCCGCCTCTTGTGTTTCACCAAAAAGAATAAAAGCATCAAAGGCCAAGAGTAGAATTAAAATGATGTATAAGAACACAAAATGGCTGTAACTAGCCGCAGTATTAAGTCTCATAGTTTTTGAGTTAGTGTGTTGATTTGTCTGCGAAAATATTCTTTTCTACGCGAAGATTGTCAATAATGAATTCTTGTCTTTTGGGGGTGTTTTTTCCCATGTAAAATTCTAATAATGATTCTATGGTTTGATCTCTACCAATCATAACTGGTTCTAGCCTAATATCATCGCCAATAAAGTGTTTAAATTCATCCGGCGAAATTTCTCCCAAACCCTTAAAACGCGTGATTTCTGGCTTAGCGCCAAGCTTAAGCATTGCAGCACGTTTCTCTTCTTCACTATAGCAGTAAAATGTTTCTTTCTTATTGCGCACCCTAAACAACGGGGTTTGCAGAATGTAAAGGTGGCCTTCCTTAATCAATTCTGGAAAAAATTGCAGAAAAAATGTAATTAACAACAAACGTATGTGCATTCCATCCACATCTGCATCTGTGGCCACAACAACATTGTTATAACGCAAGCCTTCTAAGCCATCTTCAATATTCAAAGCTGCTTGCAACAGGTTAAACTCCTCGTTTTCGTAAACCACTTTTTTTGTTAGCCCATAACTATTTAAGGGCTTACCTTTTAAACTAAAAACTGCTTGTGTATTTACATTCCGGCTTTTTGTAATAGAGCCTGATGCAGAATCACCTTCGGTAATAAAAAGCGTGGTATCTAATCTCCGCTCATCTTTCAAATCTGTGTAATGCACCCTACAATCGCGTAGTTTACGGTTGTGTAAACTTGCTTTCTTGGCGCGTTCACGTGCAATTTTACGGATGCCTTGCAGCTCTTTACGCTCTTTTTCTGCCTGTAAAATTTTCCTTTGAATTTGCTCAGCTATTTCAGCATTGCGGTGTAAAAAATTATCCAGCTCAGTTTTTAAGAAGTCATTTATAAAGGTGCGTATTGTTACCAAACCCGGGCCCATTTCATTGCTTCCCAGTTTCGTTTTGGTCTGACTTTCAAAAACGGGTTCTATAATCTTTATGCTCACGGCAGCAATAACTGATTGCCTTATGTCTGCTGCATCATAATTCTTATTGTAAAATTCGCGTAGTGTTTTAACCAAAGCTTCTCTAAAAGCACTTTGATGTGTACCGCCTTGCGTGGTATGTTGGCCGTTTACAAAGCTGTAATATTGCTCGCCTGTGCTTCGTTCGCTATGCGTAAGCGCTATTTCTATATCATCACCACGCAAATGAATAATATCATGCATGGTAGCACCATCTAAATTGTCTTGTAAAAGATCTTTTAAGCCGTTTTCTGAATAGAACTTATTGCCGTTGTAATAGAGCGTTAACCCCGGATTTAAATAGGCGTAGTTCCACAACATCTTTTCCACATATTCATTAATGAACCTGTAATTGTGGAAGATAGAGTTGTCTGGTACAAAAGATATTAAGGTGCCTTTTCTTTTGGTACTTTCAGAAATTGGCGCATCTAGGGTAAGTTCTCCACCTTGAAACTCTGCGGTTTTAATTTGATTTTCGCGCATTGAATCTACCCTAAAATATGAGGAGAGCGCATTTACGGCTTTTGTTCCAACGCCATTAAGACCTACAGACTTTTTAAATGCTTTTGAATCGTACTTGGCGCCCGTATTGATTTTGCTCACGCAATCAATCACTTTTCCAAGTGGTATACCGCGCCCATAATCACGAACGGTAACCATTCCTTCTTTTATGGTAACCTCAATGGTTTTGCCTGTACCCATCACATACTCATCAATAGAATTATCGAGTACCTCTTTTAGCAAAACGTATATGCCATCATCAGCAGAAGAACCATCACCAAGCTTTCCGATATACATCCCCGGCCTTAGGCGGATATGCTCTTTCCAATCTAAACTCCTAATGTTGTCTTCGTTATACTGCGCTGTAGACATCTTTAAATTATTGTTAAGTGCCGAATTTAGAAATATTGGTTGCAGGGTATGGCAAAAAGATTTTCGAGAAATCAACAGGTTATTTACAACCAAAAAATTTCATTGGCCGACTACACATTAAAAAGGAAATGCATGATATCTCCATCTTTAACCACATAACTCTTGCCCTCTACGCGTAGTTTACCCACCTCGCGCGCGGCTGCTTCTGAGCCATATAATACGTAATCATCAAAACTGATGACCTCAGCACGAATAAATCCTTTTTCAAAATCTGTATGAATAACGCCTGCCGCCTTTGGCGCTGTATCACCTTTGGTAATGGTCCAAGCACGAACTTCTTTCTCGCCCGCTGTAAAATAAGTTTGTTGATTTAATAAGGTATATGCCGCCCTAATTACCCGATTTACGCCAGGTTCTTGCAAGCCTAATTCTTCTAAAAAAAGTTGCTTTTCATCATAATCTTGCAGCTCAGAGATGTCTGCTTCTGTAGCAACAGCCAAGAAAATAACTTCAGCATTTTCATCTTTTACTGCTTCTTTTACCTGATCAACAAGCACATTGCCGTTTTTGGCAGAGGCTTCGTCTACATTACATAAATATAGAATTGGCTTGTCTGTAAGCAGTTGCATATCAGTTACCAAAGCGCGTTCTTCTTCTGTACATGAAAATGCCCGCACAGATTTTCCAGCCTCAAGATGGGCGATAAGCCGTTCAACAAGTTCAACTTCCTTTTTACCTTCTTTACTGCCGCCCTTAGCGTTCTTTTTCGCTTTGTCGAGTCGCTTTTCTACCGTTTCAAGATCTTTTAACTGCAACTCAATATCAATCGTTTCTTTGTCCCGCAGGGGATTTATACTGCCATCAACATGTGTAATGTTATCATTTTCAAAACAGCGTAGCACATGAATAATAGCATTTGTTTCTCTGATGTTTCCTAAAAACTGATTACCCAAGCCTTCGCCTTTACTCGCGCCCTTTACAAGCCCTGCAATATCTACGATCTCCACAGTGGCGGGCACCACGCGTTGTGGTTTTACAAGTTCTTCCAATTTATAAAGCCTTGGATCTGGCACAATCACAGTACCTATATTGGGCTCTATGGTACAAAATGGAAAGTTGGCTGCTTGCGCCTTCGCGTTGCTCAAACAATTAAAAAGGGTTGATTTGCCAACATTGGGTAAGCCTACTATACCGCACTTCATCGGGAGAAAATTTTAGGGCGGCAAAAGTACTTTTATTGTTCAATGTATGCTTTTGCAACACATTTATAATTCAATCATTTTGAACTTCAAATACGTACAGCTCTTCACCTGCGCGGAGCATTCCAAAGCGTTCTCGGGCGTATTTTTCAAAAGCATCCGGATTACTCCTCAACTCCTTTAATGCCGCTTTATCCGCTTCTAGCTCCGTTTTGTAGTATGAAATGCTTTGTTCTAATGATTGAATCTCCTTTTTTAATTCACGTTGCATTAACCAGCTATTATCATCAAAAAAAAGCATCCAAACAGAAAAAACCATTCCTGTAATAACGTATTTATTACCGATAATTTTAATCCACCTTTTGCTGCGCCAGTTGTTTTTCATATCGCTAAGCTACCGTTTCATTCCCCTTGATGATGGTGGGATTTATACATTTTTTCACAATGTGGTGTGAGCGCATCTTAAAAGCTACAATTTTACATCTGTTTTAAAACCTCTTTTTTTCTCAGTGGTGAAATGTTTTTTAGGTTTTGAAATATACCTGCGCTAAATCAGTAAAATTTGCTGGTTCGAAATAATATTCCGCAACAGCGCTTTTAGCACAAAAATCTCAATACATTCAATTTTATAAAGCATTATAAAACTGTAGATGGTGATATTATTTTCGTGGACATTTAAACGAAAAGACCAACTTTTAGTTTTAATAGCATGAAACGCATATTCATCTTTTTCACTGTTTTCGTAACGGCTCAACTGGCGGCTCAAATTCAAGTGGATACAATTACCCAACTTAGAACACCCATTACAGAAAGTAGCGGTTTGCTATTTATGAATGGTGCGTTTATTACGCATAATGACAGTGATAACGACCCAGTTCTCTACCAAATTGATACGCTGACTGGCTACGCGCAAAGAACTGTTTTTATAGAAAATGCGAGCAATAGAGATTGGGAAGATCTAGCCGTGGATCAAGCATATTTATACATCGGCGATATCGGAAATAATCAAGGCTCGCGCCAGGACTTATGCATCTACAAAGTGGCGCTTTCTGATTTTTGGGCAGGCGATACCGTTACAGCTGATACCATCGCTTTTAGTTATGCCGACCAAAGCAGCTTCACCCCTATGCCCTTTCAAACTAATTTTGATGCCGAAGGTCTTGTTGCGCGTGGTGATAGTTTATATGTTTTTACCAAACAATGGGGAAATGCTGGAACTCGAGGCTATGCCATCCCTAAAGCACCTGGAAATTACACGGTGAATGCAACAGTAGCTTTGCCGTTGGCCAGTGGATTGGTAACTGGCGCTGATTATTTAAGCGATTACGTTCCTGGAATTAATCTTTTAGCGCTTACCATCAACCAAATAGGCAGCCCCAGAATAAATTTTTACTTAGATCAAGGTGGTGCCTTTGGCACAGGTGGCCATTACTCTTTTGGCACTTCCGTATATGGCTCAATACAGGTTGAAGCAATCAGCATAACACCTAACAAATTCTACATCACCGCTGAGCAATTCGGCAATCAACTTGGCTTTTTGAGTAGTGCAACAATTCCACCTTTTATGGCCATTAATGAGCAAATTGGCATCGTACCCATAACCCTATTTCCAAATCCTGGTCGACAAAAATTTGCTGTAATGATGCCCAATGGTGCCACCATAAAAAATATTGCAGTGTATAACGCACAAGGGCAAGCTTTAAATTTAGATTGCCCAATTATTGGAAATCATCAATTTGTGCTAAACCAACCGCCAGGTGTTTACATGGTAATGCTATTATTTACAGATGGAAGGCGTGGCTTAGAACAGCTGATTATTACTGAATAGAACTCATTACAAAACCCAAAACCGATTGTCAATGTCAACAAAACTCCCACGTAGAAATTTCTTAGCGCGCCTTGGCTTACTTACCGGCAGTGCTGTTGCCGCACCTTTTACAAGTATTGCAAAAAGCATAAGTCAAGCTTGGGAGAGCACAGAGTATAGCAACAACCCTGTTTTAGAGATTACACCTTTGGGCTTTCAATGGGGCACGGCAGACCCTTTTCTATTTTGTGTGCATCATGAAGATTATTTTCCGGCAGGAACAGAAAATATGGGCCCCGCCCAACACCACTTTAAGGGGCGCCACATGGGCGATGATTTTATTATTAAAGACGGATTTAGAATGTATCATGGTAAAACTGTTCCTGGTTTTCCTGGTCATCCGCATCGCGGATTTGAAACGATAACTGTGGTTAGAAAGGGCATTGTTGATCATGCTGATAGTTTGGGTGCAGCCGGCAGATATGGCAATGGCGATGTACAATGGATGACCGCTGGTGGTGGCGTTCAACATTCTGAAATGTTTCCGCTATTGCATACCGATAAGGAAAATACGATGGAGTTGTTTCAGATTTGGTTAAATCTGCCAAGAAAGAACAAAATGGTACCGCCACATTTCAAAATGCTATGGAGAGAAAGTATTCCGGTTTACATCAGCGCGGATAAAAAGACAAAGGTTGAAATCATCGCTGGAAAAATTGGCACGCTAAAAGCACCAACACCACCACCAGACAGCTGGGCTGCAGATCCTAATAATGAGCTAGCCATATACAATGTAATCATGAAACCTGGTGGGCGGTGGCAATTGCCAAAAGCCGGTGCTGGCATAAATAGAACGCTATATTTTTATGAGGGAGAATCACTTGATGTTTCTGGCACTGCAATTCCTAAATATCATGCCGTACGTGTTAAGGCGGATGTTTCAACGGTGCTTACGAGTACAAGTAACAGCCCAGAAACAAGCATTTTAATTTTACAAGGAAAGCCAATTGATGAACCTGTAATACAGTACGGTCCGTTTGTGATGAATACCAAGGCAGAAATAAATCAAGCCTTTGAAGATTATCACAAAACAAAATTTGGCGGATGGCCTTGGAAGCGATACGACCAAGTACATGACCGTGAAAAGAAACGATTTGCACGCCATGCCGATGGTAGACTAGAAGAAAAAGACGCTTATTAATGCGTTTCTTTCTTTGCCTTTAAAATCCACCAAACTCCTTTTACATCTGTTTGCCAATTTGGGAGCATAAAAACGAGAATACTTTCTTCTAGCGCGTCTATGGCTAAAAAAACCATTGTAACATAAAACAACCACGGATAAAACCCAAAAAACAACGTTACGAGAATAAAAATGCCAATGGCAAATGCAGAAACCTTGGCAGCATAACTGTGAAAGGCACTGGGCTTGTGATAGCGCCAAAGGGATAAAATCAACTGCATAACATGTAGCCCTAAAACGGTACCCAATAGCGGCATAAAGGGCAAAAACAAAATCCCTTTAAATACCCCCAAACCAACAATACCAGACAGTATGGTGAGGCTATCTCCGGTAGAATCTAAAACACTGCCAATTAATGATTGCTGATTGAATTTACGTGCAATAAACCCATCTAGCATGTCTGTAAAAAAAGCAATCAATATGAGCCAAGAAAACGCTTTTTCTGCACCTATTACGATAAATACAACAAGTACTGGCGTTGCTACTACCCTAAAAAGTGACAATAGATTTGGAATAGTAAAACGCCACGGAGGTAGTTTAAGCATGATTTATGGGTTTGGTTCAGATATTAACGGCATGAGGTTGTAAAACCAGATGCGCGCACAACTATGTAAATCTACCCGTTTTTTTATCAAAACCGTACGGACAATGTTTGCAACCACTTTGGCAGCAATATCCACGCTTAAGGTGATACTTTTCAGTAAACACGATGTAGCCCTCTGGCGACTTATAATAATCTTCAGGTTCTAATTCACTTAAGCGCATTACACAAAATTGACGTGCAAAATAAAGGCTTTTGCATCTTTGGGGCGATGGATACCTCGCTACAAATTCCCTCTCCTCTTGAGAAAATAGAATTTTCCGATTTTAAAGCGGCCGATGTTGACGTTTACTTAAAACGCGATGACCTCATCCACCCTTTTATTAGTGGGAATAAATGGCGCAAATTAAAGTACAACATAGAAAACTTTAAGGCCGCCAAACTCAAGGGGTTTGTCACTTTTGGTGGTGCCTACAGCAATCATTTGGCAGCGGCAAGCTACGCTGCATCCCAACACAATCTGCACATGGTTGCTTTTGTGCGTGGGTTAGATGCGGAAACAAGCAATCCTACACTAGACTTTGTTAAGCATTGTGGCACCAAGATTATTACGCTCAGCAGAAGTGAATACAGAAATAAGCATACACCCGCGTTTCGAGCTACTTTACAACAAGATTTTCCAAGATATGGCTATTTGCCAGAAGGAGGTGCCAATGTGGATGGTGTGCGCGGCTGTGCAGAAATCATGCAAGAAATCAATCAACCTTTTGATGTGGTTGCTGCGCCATTAGGCTCTGCCACAACATTTGCTGGGTTGCTCATGAGCAATTTTCCAGCACAAAGGTATTTGGGCTTTCCGGCTGTAAAAGGCGGTATTTATTTAGAAGAGGATGTGAACAACTTCATCAAAGAAGCAATAAATGCGCACTTGTTGCCCAGTAACTTCACGCCTCCTGCATGGCACCTGGAAACAGGTTTTCATTTTGGTGGATTTGGCAAGGTGCAACCAGAACTGATTGATTTTATGAATCGGTTTTACAACAAAACAGGCGTGCCCTTAGACCCTATTTATACAGCCAAAATGATGTTCGGATTGGTCAATTTAATTAAGCGTGGCGCCATCACCCCAGGCACGCGCTTGTTGGCAATACACACGGGCGGCTTGCAGGGCATCAGTGGCATGAATCAACGTTTACGAAAAAAGAATTTGCGCATTGAATATGAAGAAATTGTTGCTCATACTAATCTTGCTCCCCCTTATTAATTTGGCGCAAAGCAATCGCCAGCGCTACATAGATACCTATAAAACTATTGCCATACGTGAAATGCAGCGCTATAAAATACCAGCGAGCATTACGCTAGCACAGGGGATTTTAGAAAGTGGTGACGGGCAGAGTACATTGGCTACCAAAGCCAATAATCACTTCGGTATAAAATGCCATCAAGACTGGACTGGCCCTAAAGTTTATCACGATGATGATAAAAAAGATGAATGTTTCCGCAAGTACAAACATGCCGAAGAAAGCTTTGAAGACCACAGCAAATTCTTAACTGAGCGCTCACGCTATGCCGCCTTATTTGAACTTGACCGTACCGACTATAAAGGCTGGGCAGAAGGATTACAAAAGGCGGGCTATGCAACTAGCAAATCGTATGCTAAAACACTTATCCGCATTATAGAAGAAAACCAGTTGCACCAATTTGATCTTGAGGGTTTGGCCGGTGAATTATTGCCAGAAGAGCGCATCCTAACCTTGCCCAATGGCGCCAAATACATAGAACTTAACGCAGGTGAAACGCTTGAAGACGTTGCTAAACTCTACAAACGTAGCGTGAAAAAAATCCTTAAATACAATGATTGGTCTTGGGATGTTACCGTTATGGAAGGCCAGCGGATTTACATCCGCCCTAAAAAATTTAGAGGCTCAGATAAAACCAGGAAGGTAGCTGCCAATGAAAATATGCATAGCATTGCCCAAGATGAGGGCATAAAGTTGCGCTGCCTTTACTGGCGTAACCGGAAACCTGTTGGCTGGCAGCCACATACAGGAGATTACCTGCGTTTGCGCGGTCGCATAAAAAACTGAGAAGATTATTTACTTTAACCGAAACAAATAGAAATAGAATGAAAACATCAATTAAAACCTTGTTTGCACTAACCGCAATTGTTATTGCTGGCGCTTGTTCGCAAAAGAGTACGCCAACTGCAAGCGCAGAACCAAAAGGTGCCTACGATGGACCAATGGTAACCTATGCCGCAAACATTGCCCCCATTATGGAGCGTAGCTGTGCGCCTTGCCATTATCCAGAAAAAAAGGGTAAAAAAATGCCTTTAGACACTTATGTAACGGTTAAAGACAACCTTGCCGAAGTTCTTGAGCGTGTACAGCTACCCAAAGATCATCTCCGCTTTATGCCTTATGAACACAAAAAGCAAGATCTGAGTGCAGAAGAAATTGAAATGCTAAAAAACTGGGCACGTGGCGGTTTTATAGAAAGCTAAAGTGCACAGTAAGCCTTTTTTAATTTCATTTTAATCCATCAAATTGGTCTAAAAAGCGTGCTTGGTATTCTTCTTTAGGAACCAAGCAGCTTTCTCTTTTGCCGAACCAATCATAGCGCTTGCGCGCAATGTAGTTGTATATAGCATCGCGTATGGGGCGTGGTATTATGCCCAGCAAAGCCATTGCAGACCACCAGCCGGGTAAACGTTTAACTATCTGTAAAACGGCTTCGCTGCGGTAAAAAACACCATTGGGGGTGATTAATATTACGCTATCTGTTGGTGGTGAAGATTCTCCATGCGCTTTAAGTGCATTTGTGGCATAACTACTTTGTAAAGAGGCGAATTTAAAAACCTGCTTATGGTCGTGTTTCAATAAAAACTGTACTGAGCGATTGCAGAGATTGCATACACCATCAAAGAGCACAACATATTCTGCAGCCATGTTTACGTCTGTTTTGCCAACCAAGCCAGCGTTTCAGCAACCATTTCTTCTAATGGCTTGTGCTTGTAATTTAAAGCCTTACGGGCCTTTTCATCGTTTGCCTCTAGGTGGTGTGTAATCAACTTAACCTTATCTGGCGTTAACAACGGCTCTTTACCCGAAATAAAACTACCTAAGCGCATCAATGGCTCAACAAAATAAAACAGTGCCTTTGGTGATGCCTTTTTGCTTACTGGCTTGTGCAACTGCCGTTGGGCTTCTTGTACTATTTGAAGGAACGAAAGTTGCGGTCCGCCTAAAATGTAGTTTTCACCTTTCTGCCCCTTTTCTGCAGCAACAATTAAAGCTTTCGCAATTTCTACGACAAAACCAAAATTACCTCCTGCAGGAGGCACACCTGGCAATTTATCGTCTTTTATCGCTCTAAAAATTTGAATCCAATTTTGGGTATCACCGGGCCCTATGATATGACAAGGATTTAATATCACGGCATCCATCTCTCCTGCCGCAACGGCTTGCTTCACCAATTGTTCTGCTTGCCATTTGGTTAAGGCATAATTATGACCACTATTTGCGGCTACCGATGGCGTTTGCTCATCAATCATCTTGTTATGCTGACCAAATGCGGTAATAGAAGATACATGGATAAAGCGCTCCGCATTTTTCGTTTTGGCCGCAAGCAAAAGGTTTCTCGTGCCTTCTACATTGGTCTTAGTTTGGCGCGCAAAGTTTCGTTTCCACTGTGTGGTATCAGCAGCCAAGTGAAAAACGGTAAATGGCACATCTGGCATCACAGCGGCGAGCTTTTGCGCATCGTCTAGACCCGCACAAACCCAATTAACTGATGATGATGCGTTTGATTTGTCAGGCTTCGAAGATCTATAAAGGGCGTAAACGAGCCACCCATCTGCTATTAATTGTGTGATGAGGTGTTGCCCCAAAAAGCCTGTACCACCCGTTACAAACGCTGTTTTATTCATCTCATCTATACAAATTACTGCAGCGATAGTTTATAATCTACCAAAACACCGTCTGGTGCGGTAACTAACAAATGAAGAGCATCTCCTTGCGTAAACCCAACTGTGCCCGTACCGGTTCCATAAAGCGGCATTCCTGGAAGAAGTTCCCCGCGCGCATCATAAACCCAAACGCTTTCTCCAGTTGTTGCGGTGATGTAAAACGTGCTGCCCACTTTATACAGTGCTGGTGGTGCAGAAAGCTCATCTTCTAGCTCAATATCAAAATTTACATCTTCTGATCTAAGATAAAGTTCTGTTGTGCTGCCAAATAAAGTTTTATCACCCGCCTGATGCACATATTTAGGTTTTGTACCGAAGGGCTGAATGCTATCAATAATATCTGTTAGACTTAAATTAATCTGATAGCCTGTTTTGGATAACGCGAAGAATTGAGCTTCGCTTTGGCTTTTTCCGCGCAGATAAATAGGCGATGCGAGACTCGGAATTTTGTTGCGCAAAGGTATCCGTACTTCGCCACGTCTATTAAGAACAAATACGGCCCCACCTTCATCAGCCAAATGAATAAAGTCTTTACTGCCCAAAACTTCATGCTTAGGCTCTGTAATCAGATTTGCATTTACTGCCGTAAAATTCCAGCCCTTTACTTGGCGCCCATCTACCCCAAAATTGAGCATACGCTTACCGCACGGCACTACCAAGCGGTAGTCTCGTGTACCTGAATAGTCAAAAACACCTAACGGTGCGGTGGCGCTGGCTGGTAATTGAATTGGAAAAGGTGCCACATCCTGCCCGTTTCTATCAAGGATATAAAGTTTATTGGCTGTATTAAAAACGAGCTGAAGCTTGTTGTTACGGAACATATCAATCTGCTTAACCCGCCCCAAAATCGGTCCATCTAATTGTTTTTTCCACAAAATTTTTCCTTTCGGATCTATTAAATACAGCGTATTGCCTTCATCTTGTAGCACAACCTCATTGGCTTTAGAATAGTGGTTACGCACCAATGTAGGTTGAGATTTTGCTGGCTCATCAAGGGTTGTGCTCCAATATTGCTTAGCCGTTACTTCTTGCTTTGTTTGATGTAGCAAAACCAGTTCTGTGTAGGCGGCATTATTGCGTTGCTTAAACTGCATCACCACCCAATTAATATCATTTAGCAAGGATGATTTTTCATCCTTAAGATTAATTTTTTGGCCCTTTATAGTCTTCTGCGCTAAATTTAAGAGTTCTGGGTTACGGGCTATAACTATAATATGGGCATCACTCTCCAATAATCTTTCTGCTTGATTAAATGAAGCGCTGTTACTCCAGCTTTTTTCTGCCATCATTGCATTGATGTAATTTTTTGCAGCCTCTATATCGTTGCTAAAAATGATCCAATCGTTATGCATAAACCAGTACGGCTGTGGCATATTACTAAACAGCTTTCCAAATAATAAGGGCAAAACATTTCGCTCCTTTAATCTTCTGATGTCATGGTTACGGTAGGTTTCAACAGACTGGCCACTCCAAGATTGCACTAGTGAAAATGCCGTTTTCGCATCATTTACATGTAAATATGCTTGCTTACTTTGATCTGCAGATAAAGCGGCATCTACAAAGATTACGCCCATTTCTCCAGAAAACACTTTATACCAAGATTCTGGTTTTAAGCCTATTGCATCACGCAGTCCGTTGCGCTTTTTAAGTCTATTTTTTACACCTAAAAACTTATCAAAAGCAGCAGCCCAAGCTGTTAAATCTCCGCAAGACTGATGTATAACCAAAGCTGTATTTTCAGGAATAATTGTTTCAAATTGCGCAGAGCGGTTATTTGTGTTTGTAAACAAACCCAAATACGTAGCGGTACTATCAGGCACCAGCGTAATGCCTGTTAAGTTGAGATCCTCGCTATTTATATCGAGATCAAGAGCGCTCCAACCAGCAAAATCTGCCAGCCAAGTGGGTTTTTCTGTCCAAAGGGTTTCTTGCCAATCTGGTAACGCACTAAACTGCACAAAAAGGTTTATCGGGTCTTTTGTATTGGCTGTTCTAAGCACGTGCATAAATTGCGCATCTGTTTGCAGATCAATTTGGGTTTGTAGCTGCTTAAGTCCACTTTCTACTAGATTTTCTTCTGTACTTAATAATATCAATCCAGAAACCTCCGCTATATAAAAATCGAGTTCTTCTGAGTTAAAATGAAGTATTTGGGTTTCTGCATAATTTCTAGCGGTGGTAGTCCCTTTAGATTTAAGGGCTTGCATTGTTAAAAAAGGAACGTGCGCTTCTTCTACACACCAAAGCCAATCAAATCTGCCTGCGCCACTCACATGATATCCGCCAAAAACCTGAATATCTCTTGTTTGATCATCATTAAACGCACCTAACCTTGAGATGAATTCATTTACCTCCGCAAAAAGCACTGAATTTTGCAATGCAGCACCAGGTATTGAATTTTCTAAATCGGCTTGAAACCCCGCCAAATTATTAATCCGAACCACTACGGCACTGTTTACAGGTATAGCGCTTAATGCGTTACTAGATTGATGAGGTTTTTCACAAGAAAATAAGCATACAACACATAAAAGCAGGAAGAACGCCAGCCTTTTCATAAGTCTTCAATTTGGCAGCAAAAATAGCGAAGCGGTATGCGCTAAGAACATTTAATCGCGTTATTTACCTACAGTAAATGTGAATAACCTGCAACGATTTATGGGGTATTAAACCGTAAGAAATAGCACTTAAAATCATCGTTTATCCGATGCGCAATTGTTGCATAGCAACTTCATATTGTTCAACAACGATGCGCCAGTTGTAGTTATCACGAATGGCACTGCTGTTTTTACGCACCATTTTATCCCAATCCTGCTGCTTATGGCTCTTTTCTATTGCCAATTGTACATCCTTAACGGTGGAAAAATAGAAAGCATTTTCACCCAAAACACTTCTGTTAAAGGCGTTGTTGTGGGCAATGATTTGGCAACTGCACGCCATAGCTTCTAGCAAACTGGGGTTGGTACCTCCTACAGAATGGCCATGAAAATAAAGTCGACTAAAATGGCGCAGGCTATTCAACTCATCTTTTTGGTACAGGGCACCTAAAAAAACGATGCGTTGATCATCGCTGTATTTTGCTTTCAATTTTTGGCCAAAGCGATTTAAACCTCCAATAACAACCATCTTTTGGGTGGTGTTACTTTCATGGAATCCCTGTAAAATTTGTGCGATGTGATTCTCAGGCTCCATCCGCGCTATAATAAGATGGTATTGGCCAGGGTTGAGGCCGTATTGAGATGGTATGCTTTCATCAAAATCTTTTGGAATATCTGCACCATAAGGGATGTAAATCACTTGGTTGCTGAAGCACTCGTGTAGATACACTTCTATTTGCGGATTGTCTGCAACCAATAAGTGGCTTTGCTTTGCTGCCCAACGTTCTGCATGCCGTAAAAACCGCCTTACCAATTTGCTGTATTTGCTGCGCTTCCACTCTAGGCCATCCATATTGGTAAGCACTTTACTGGAAGAATGCAGCAACCAAAACCAAACACTACTACTGGTATATCCTAATTGTAAAACGATATCTGGCCTTGAAGACCGCGCATGTATAGTGGCGCCTAAATCGTAAATAAACTGGCCAAAACTACCCAAAAGGGTTTCTGGATTGAGAACCCGAACAAGCGTAACTTTTGGATAAGACCAATTGCGAATGGGATGGTCATGTGGGTTATAAACAACTACCTCGTGGCCACGATCTGCCAAGCCCATAGCAAGTTTTTCTGCGAGTTCTTCAAAACCTCCATAGCGGTTGGGTATACCGCGAGAACCTAATATGGCCACTTTCATAGGTAACGAAAGTACAAATTAGCTATGCCGAATTACGACTTGCATTAATATTACCGAACATAGACCTAATGACGAGCTTTTCATATACCGCGCGATTTTGATCATCGCTATGCGCGCCTTCACGCAACTTCATTAAAGCGTATTGCTGTATGGTGATGAGCGGTAATACAATTTGCTCACGCAACGCGATGCTCTGCCTACTTGTTGGATTGGTTTCTAAGAGTTTTTGCTGCCCACTAACTTTTAGTAACATGGCACAACTCAATGTATATTCATCATAAATCATCTGCCAGAAGGCCCCGAACTCATCATCATGCTTCATGTAGTGCGTTACCGGAAAAAAGGTTTTGCTTAAGCTTTGCATGCTGTTTTCACATAAAGCCCTAAAGAAAGAAGATTCTTTAAAAAGCGTTTGTAACGCTTCTAAACGGCCTGCATCGGCTATGGCTTTTAATGATGAACCCACCCCGTAAAACCCAGGAACGTTTTGTTTAAGCTGGCTCCAAGCCCCCACAAAAGGAATGGCGCGTAAATCTTCAAAAGTAATTTCTCCCGAACCACGCTTTGCTGGACGGCTACCGATATTGGCTTGACCATAATACGTTAACGGACTCATCTTTAGCAGATACGGCATAAACGCAGGGTGTTCTTTTAGGGCTTGATATTTTGCTTGGCTGCTTTTGGCTAATTCTTCTAACAAAGCCCTTTGCGAAGCATTTAACACCTTGGCGTTATCCTCCTTAAGTTGATTTTCAAGACCAGCAACCAGCAGTGTTTCAAGATTGTGAACTGCGCTTACAACTGTGCCGTAATGCGAACTGATTGTTTGCCCTTGAACAGTAAGTTGTATTTGTTTATTCTCAATACCATTGCCCAAGCTCGTATAAAACTTTTGGGTATTACCACCGCCTCTTGCGGGTGGCCCACCTCGACCGTCAAAAAATAGCACTGAAATGCCGTATGCCCTGCTCAGGGCCGTAAGGCTTTCTTTAGCCTTAAAAATATGCCAGTTTGCAGAAAAATAGCCGCCATCTTTGGTACCATCACTAAACCCAAGCATTACTGTTTGTTGCATACCACGGGCTTTTAAATGCGCTATATAAACCGGGTTTTCATAGATTTTTTTCATGCTCTCTGCCGCACGTTCCAAATCATCAATGGTTTCAAAAAGGGGAATAATATCTAAGGTTAAAGCGCCTTGCCACCCACCCAAGTGCGCTAAGGCAAACACACGGGCAATATCAATCGCAGAACGGCAATTGCTTATGATATAACGATGTGCTCCTGCTTCGCCATTTTGCTGTTGGATGGATTGTATAATCCCAAATGAATTGAAGGTATCTACCTCAATAGCATCGGTAAGGCCACTAGCATTGCAGGGTGTTTTAAGCGCAAACAAGAAATCTATTTGCTGTTGTTCATCCATACTTGCCCAATTCTTGGGCAGCAATGTTGGTGTATGTGCCAAAAGCGACTGCATGGTGCGCGCAATAATCCGACTATCCTGGCGCAAATCAATACTGGCAAAATGAAATCCAAAAAGTGCTACACGATTGCGAAAATCTGTGAGCTTGTCTAAAAAAAGTCCACCATGATTTTCATTAAGGATTTCTTCAACGGCTTTGAGTTCTTCTAAAAATTCATCCAGCGTATAACCCTGAGCATCATCATGGGATAGCATTCCGTTGATTACTTCTTCTATGGCTGTTAACCGCTCATAAACACCTTTAAAGCTCAATCTTCTCCGCAGCTGGCGCAGATCTTTATAATAACACCGCAACAATATGTGCCGCAGACGTGCCGCTACTTTTAATGTTGTTTCTGTTGTTACAAAAGGATTTCCATCACGATCACCGCCAGGCCAAAAACCGAATTGCAACAATTGTGCGTTTACTTGTTTTTGGGGGACGTTGGCGCGCTGAAGCACTTGCGCATAAAGCGCACCGGCAGCATGATAAAATACGTTTTCTAGGTACCAACTCAGGTTTACCGCTTCATCAAAAGCTGTTGGTTTTTGTTTGCGGAAAAAGGGCGTATTTCCCAATTGTTGTAGCAACAAGCGGATATCCTCAAGGTTATTTTGTTGCAGGGCATCTGTAAGATCTGTGATAATAGCCAACACGTTACCTGGATAAAATTGCGTTGGATGTGCCGTTAGCACAATACGAACGGCATAATTCTGCAATGCACTTGCAAGTTGTTCTTGTTTTGATGTTGCCTGTATGTGCTCTATTAATCCGCGAAAGGAACCTTTACCACCCAAATCATTAATCTGATCATAAGCAGCATCCTCAAGCGCATCAACAAGCACCACTTGCCGCTCTATATACTGTATAACACGAAAAAGAAAATCCAGCTTTTGGCCATCATCAGCAAATTGATCATGGTCTTTAAAAAAAGTCTCAATAATCTCAGCAGGATTTTTTCCCGCTTTAAGCCCCTTCTCACAATATGTGTTTAAGATTGGGAGCAAGATGCCCGTATGGCTAATCTGATCAATGGGAAGCGTTAAAAAAAGGCTGTTATAAAGTTGATACTTCAATTGCACTTGTGTATCAAAAGCAGTGCTCAAATCGTTCATGAATGCAAAATATTTTTGTAGATGGCCAATAATTGGTGTGCCACTTGTGCCCAACTGAAATATGCCAAATCTTCTTCAGAAAGGGTTACCGGTGGAAATTTTAAGGCCTCATCAATTTTTCTTCGGATATCTTCAGGGTCTGTAGGATCACAAAACAAAACGCGGTCTTTAAAGATAGAATTCATATCTGGCCGATCACTCATTACTACCCTACAGCCATTTGCTAAGGCTTCTAGCGCTACCAAACCGAAGGTTTCAAAATAACTTGGTAACACCAATACTTTTGCCTCTTGATAGGCTTGGCTGAGATGTTCTGGGAGAAGCCAACCCAAAAAAGATACATTGTTGCCAGCAGCTTTTCTACATTTTTGATAGTATTTACGCTGATTAACAGCTGGCTTGCCTATTATTTTGAGATGCCACGGAGCATTTTTGGCAGCAGCTATGGCATGCAACTGATTTTTTAACCCTTCTATGCGTCCTACACAAAGTACCCCTTCTCTGGCTTGTACTGGTGCACCGATAAGTTCTTGTTGTACGCCTAAGGTGAGGACCTCTGTTTTAGGTGCCGTATTAAATACTTTGTTAAGGCGGTTACTTTCTGAGGATGATGATGCAATAACCCGAACAGCTTTGCTCATGATTAACTGCATACTCTTTTTTTGACCCAAACGCAGGTATTGCCACCCTGGGAGGTAATCGGCATTGGCAAATGCCCGACCTACGGTTTTGATATACTCAATCGCAAATTTTCCTAAGAGGTTAATTAGTGCAGCTCTTAAACCGCCTTGCTGTGCTTCCCACTCTGAATAATCTACCCAAATACTACTTACTATGATGGGCTTATTGATACGATGGAGATCTCCAATTATATCTGCGGGCCTTCCAATGTTAAAAAAATGAATGAGGTCATAAGCATCGTAATCTCTCGTTTCACCGCGAAGTTTAATGGTAACATCAACGCCCAAATCTTTGAGAGCAGCTGCCGTTTGCGTAATCTGCAAGGTGTCTCCTCCGGGTTGCGCAAATAAACTAGCACGGGTAGTAAAGAGTACTTTCATTCCGCAAAATATAAGGCTAAAAATATACGTAGCCTAATATACATCAATGCATTTCTGTTAAGTCTACAAGCCAGGTTGCACTGATGTTTCAGCGATTAAGGCATTGGCTTTTTTCATAAACCGTTTGTAGAGCAATATCGCATTAAGCGTAAGGCCAGCGGCCAAACCAACCCATACGCCTACCACCCCTAATGTTGTATAAAAACCCAGCACATAGGCCAAGGGTAGTGATACAACCCAGTAGCTGATGAAGCTAAAAACGGTTGGTGTTTTTGTATCACTCAAACCACGAAGCGCACCTTGCGCAACCACCTGCACACCATCGCTAATTTGAAACAGCGTGGTTATAACCAATAGCTGGGCAGCAATAGCAATAACTGTTGGTTCTGTTGTAAACAGTGATGGCCAAAAATGCCTTCCCGAAAGAAAGATGATTCCAGCAATAATCATGAATACAATCACCATTCTAAATAGCGTTAAACCCGCCAACCGCAAGGTGAAATAATCTTTTTTGCCAAGTTGATTGCCCACGCGAATGGAGGCTGCAGCACTTAATCCGCTGGCAGTCATGTAGCTAATAGAAGCTAAACTGATACTCACCTGATGTGCTGCCTGTGGCAATGCGCCAATGGTACCTACCAAGATGGCAGAAATGGCAAAGGCACCTACTTCAAAAATGTATTGTAAGCCACTAGGAATACCTATTGCGAGGATTTTATTTATGGATTCCCAGCTAAAATGCGCAGATTTACGGTGTAGCCAGAACGCCTTAAATTTTTTATGCCAACGCACATAGAGCCATAAGCCCAAAAACATGGCTACGCGTGCGGCAAAACTTGCCCAAGCTGCACCTGCTAGCCCCATTGCCGGGAAACCCCACACGCCATTAATAAGGGCATAATTTAAAACTACGTTTAGCACATTAGCGGCTAGGCTAATGCGTGTGGCAGCCAGTGTATCACTTAAGCCCTCTGCAAATTGCTTGAGGTTTAAAAAGAGTAAAAAAGGAATCATGCTCCAGCTAATAATGCTGAAGTAAGGTGCTGCATAAGTAACCACTTCGGGCTCTTGCCCCATCATACCCAAAACGGGTTGCGTAAAAAATAAAAGTATTGCTAAAAAGACACCAAAAACGAGATTGATATAAAAAGCGTTCTTCCACAATCCTGCGGCCTTTTGTTGATCGCCTTCGCCATCTGCATTGGCCACTAATGGCGTTAATCCAAAGGCCACGCCAATGGCAAAAACAAATGGGATGTGAAAAACACTATTGGCTAAAGATACGGCCGCCAATGGCACAGCGCCCAAATATCTGCCTACCATCAAACTATCTGCAACACCTACCATGATGTGGCCTAAAGAGCCAACCATTACTGGCAGTGCCAATTGCAGATTGCGCTTGTACTGTTCTTTATCTACTGCTTCTAACCAGCCCAATGTGTATTTCTTTTCGTAAAAAACCCCCGCAGGATGCGAGGGTTAAAGATGCCTTATTGTGATTCGTATCTTTCTACTTCGCGTTGATAAAAAGCTTCTGCTTGTTCTATAAGCGAACTCATTTCAGCCTCTAGGTCTACCTCATTATCGTTTTCGAGGGCGTCAAACCATTCTACTTCATCATTCTCTAAATTGAGTACAAAACGGGGATATTCTGTATGCACGATGTAAATGGCCTCTGGTAAATCGGTATTATCCGCGATTAAAAATTTGGGGAGCATATCTCTTTATTAAGGCGCCAAAATTACATCTTTAAAGGTTTATTCAATTATTTTAATTGAGCCAATTAAGTTTTAAAAACAAACCCTTAAAATGCATATGTGCAGATATTGATGGATTAAAAGCAGCCAAGACTAAATCGTTCATTAAAAGCAAGACAGTACCGGCACTATGCCAAGAGATTATTTTACCGCATATTTAGAAACATCATCTGCCGTAATCTCTGTGCCACCTAAAATAATTAGGCGCTCAAGCACATTTCGCAGTTCGCGGATATTTCCCGTCCAATCGTAATTCTGAAGCTTTTCTATCGCCTCTTTTGTTACGCGCTTTTCTGCACTGCCGTATTCTTCGGCAATCTTCCCTAAAAAGTAATTCACCAAAAGAGGAATATCTTCTTTACGCTCATTTAAACCGGGTACTTTAATTACAATAACACTTAGGCGATGGTACAAATCTTCTCTAAAATTACCCTTCTCTATCTCTAAACGCAAATCTTTATTGGTAGCCGCCAATACGCGCACATCTACTTTTATTTCTTTTTCTCCGCCCACCGGCGAGATTTTACCTTCTTGCAATGCACGCAAAACCTTTGCTTGGGCGGGGAGGCTCATATCGCCAATTTCATCTAAAAAGAGTGTGCCTCCGCTTGCCAATTCAAATTTGCCTTGTTTGTCTTTTATGGCGCTGGTAAATGCTCCTTTTTTATGCCCAAAGAGTTCGCTTTCTATTAACTCACTGGGTATGGCTGCACAATTAACCTCTACCAAAGGGGCATTGCTACGTTCACTCTTTTGGTGTATCCAATGGGCAACAAGTTCCTTTCCGCTGCCGTTTGGTCCGGTAATCAGCACCCGCGCATCCGTTGGCGCTACCTTCTCGATAATTTCTTTGATGGCTGTAATGCCTGCACCATCTCCTATCATTTGGTGATTTTTGCTCACCCGCTTTTTGAGCACTTTATTTTCTGCCACCAACACCTTTCTATCTAATGCATTGCGAACAGTTTGCAATAAACGATTGAGATCTGGCGGTTTCGCGATATAATCGTAAGCGCCTTTTTTAAGACAATCTACGGCTGTTTGTATATCTCCATGTCCGCTAATCATCACAATGGGCGATTCAGTGCCAGATTCTATTAACTTATCTAGCACCTCTATCCCATCCATCACCGGCATTTTGATGTCGCATAAAATGAGATCATAAGTTTTCTCTAGCGCCATTTCTAACCCGCGCTTACCATTTTCTGCTTCGGCAACGTTAAACGACTTATTTTCTTCCAACAAAATTTTTGTCAGCACCCGCCTTATGGCAGCTTCATCTTCTATAATGAGGATATTAGCCATTGTTCTTTAGATTTATTTAGTGACGCAAGTACGCCTTCTTTTAGCGCGTAAAGCGATAAGAGCAACGTAGAAACACCGGTTTGCGTTATAATGAACTGAATTTGAATTGCCGCAAGATGTATGGTATCTGCCCGCATGGCCAACATACCTGGCAGTGCAAGTCGCTCCTTGTGGCTCATTGCTCTTAATTTTTGTGTGATTACTTCTAGTTGGTCTATGGCAATAACCCCGCGCTTTTGCTCTGGTTGTACAATTGCTTGTCGGCTATGTAGAGCGCAAATGTTATGCAACGTTTCAAAACTACCGCTGCTACCCACCATACGCATGGGTTTATACTTTGCAATTTGTTGTAAAGCTTCATGCAATGTAACCTTAAAGTGGGCTTGCAATGCATTATAATTCTCTAAGCTTAAGGGGTCTTTTGGCGAGAAGTTTTCAAATAGCCGAGAAACCCCGAGCGGGTAACTAGCAGCCCAGAGTACACCCTTATTTGTGGCAATAACCATCTCTGTACTACCACCACCAATATCTACAATTAAAGCTGGATCTTCATCCATAGGTACGGCTTGGGCAACCCCCTCATAAATGAAAAGCGCCTCCCTGTGGCCATCAATTACGTTAATGTGGATACCGCAACGCTCTGCCGCCGCAGTAACAAAATCTGGCCCATTGGTAGCTGTACGCACAGCACTAGTTGCAAAGGCATACACCTGATGCACACCTTTTTCTTTACAGATATCGCGGTATTGTAATAATGCAGATATGCCACGCTCAAAAGCATCTGGAGCTATTTTGTTTTCATGAATGCCACCTTTGCCCAGCTTTACGGGGATTTTATCATTAAAAACAACACGCCCAAAATCATCTTTAATGAGAAGGTTAAAGGTGTTTGTGCCCAAGTCAATTACCGCTGTGGTCATGTGGGTGTTTCTTTGTTGGGGAGTTGTCTTACCCAAACATCTAGCTGGGGGAATGCTATGGTAATATTGTTTGCTCTAAATGCCTTATCAATAGCGAAGCGCAAATCACTTTTTACACGCTCTATGCGAAATAAATTATGGCTGAAAAAGAGCAGCTTAAAATTGAGACTACTTTCTCCAAAACTGCTAAAAAAAACATACGGCTCAGGGCTGTCGCTTACAGCAGTATTTTGGCTTGCCACCTTTATAAGCAAGGTTTTTACAAGCTCTGTGTCTGTGCCATAAGCCACACCAACATCTACCGCAAAGCGTGTCATCTTACGATTTCTGCTCCAATTAATAACACGTTCGTTGGTAAGGCGCTGGTTGGGCATAATCATTTCTATATCATCTCTAGTGCGCAGCGTTGTAGTTCTTAAACCCACCTCTATCACCTCGCCAACTGTGCCATCAATTTCTACAATGTCATGTGCAGTTACGGTTCTTTCTGTTAAGATGATGATGCCCGCAACAAGGTCTTTAAACGCATCTTGCAAACCCAAACCAAGACCAACAAAAAGTGCTGTACCACCAGCCAAAAGCACGGTAATTTTAACACCAATGGAGTCTAAAACCAGGATTATTGCGATGATATAAATAAAGTATGTAGCAATTTGTGTTATGGCATAGGCCTTGCCCGGATCACCGGCTCTGTGCGAAAACCTGCGCTTAACTACCCTAGAAATAAGCCAAACCAAAATGCGACTGCTGCCGATAATAAATAGCACAGAGAATACATCAATCATACTGATTGTGAGGTATTTGGTATTTACCAATGTGTATTCTAATAGCTGTTCTATTTTATGCATTACCCATTTTTATAGGTCATCCATTTAAAAATTTCTTTCCAGCTTGGCTTTTTACCATACATCAAAATCCCAACGCGATAAATTCTGCCAGCCAGCCATGTAGCTGCAATAAAACCCATCACCAAAAGGGCTATTGAAAGGGCTAGCTCCCAAGCAGGCACGCCAAAGGGTAAACGCACCATCATAACAATGGGCGATGTAAGTGGCACAATGCTAAACCAAAAAGCTAAGGCACCATTGGGGTCTTCTATTACCCGTGTTGTTACGATAATTGCCAAGATGAGCGGTATGGTTACTGGAAGCATGAATTGCTGCGTATCAGTTTCATTATCTACAGCAGAACCGATGGCGGCAAAAAGAGCTGCATAGAGCAGATAGCCACCAATAAAGAAGATGAGAAAGCCGGCTATAATCAGCGGAAAATTAACAGACTCTATGCTCTGCACAAAGGCCAATCCTTCACTTACCTCAACGGCCTGCTCTATGCCTTGTTGATTTACAAGTTGTTCTGGTTGAATTTTATCCTTAAATAAAACGCCCACACCTAATGCATAAATGGCTGTGCTAAGCACCACCCAGATTAAAAATTGAACCAGCCCAACCGCACCAATGCCTAGAACTTTGCCCATCATAAGCTGAAATGGCCGCACAGAAGAAATGATAACTTCTACAATGCGGTTAGTTTTTTCCTCAATAACACCGCGCATAACTTGTGATGTATAAAAGAAAACGAAAAAATAAATCATGAAACCCGTTAAGTATCCCGTAATCATTTTCACGCCTGTGGCGCTTGCTTTTTCGCCATCTTCATCAAGGCTGTAAGTAGCCAAGTTTACATTTACCCTACTCTGTGCTACAAGCTCAGGGCTGATACCCTCTCTAATGAGTAGTTGTTGATTGACTTTGCGTTCTAAAAGGTCTTCTATGTATTTCTGCATACCTAGCGGCACATCATTTTTGGCATAAATGGCTGTATGATCTTTTATCCAATGTGGGTCGCCTGTTTCACCTTTGCGTATGTAGAGCAATGCCTCATGGTTAGACTTTCTAAAAAACTCTTTGGCCGTTTCTAGGTTGAAATCTTTTGCTGGCAGATAGTTAAATATGTATTTATCCGTACCCTTTTCGCCCAACAAAATGGCCGATTCATCTACCACAATAATGGTTTTGGGACCTTCGGGTATGCTTGCAAGTAAGAGCGGTGCAAGCACCAAGCTACTCAAGAGAATAGGCCCTACGATGGTCATAATTAAAAATGACTTTTTCTTAACCCGCGTTAAAAACTCGCGTTTAAATACCAAACTTGTCTTACTCATGATTCTTGCACTTTTTGGATAAAGATGTCATTTACGCTAGGTATTACCTCTTGAAAATGGTAAACCTGATGCTTATCGCTAAGCATTTTTAAAAGATCATTGGGCTTTAAATGCCTCGCCAGCTTAAAGGTAGCTTCAAAGAGATCGTCTTCGCGCGAAGTTTTTACAAGCTTAAAATCGGGTGGCATGGTATCAAAAAGATCATCAACATCTTCTCTAAAACCTACTTTAAAGGTATTGCTCCTGTATTCATTTCTGATGGTGCTTAGGCTGCCTTCTAGAACCTTTTTGCTTTTATGAATAAGTGCAATATGGTCGCAAAGCTCTTCTACACTTTCCATGCGGTGCGTAGAAAAGATAATGGTAGCTCCGTCTTTATTTAATTGGCGGATTTCATCTTTGATCAAATTGGTATTGATGGGATCAAAACCTGTAAAGGGTTCGTCAAAAATGAGCAGTTTGGGGCGATGCACAACCGTTACAATAAATTGCACTTTTTGCGCCATACCCTTACTCAGTTCTTCTACTTTTTTATTCCACCAACTTTCAATCTCAAACTTTTCAAACCAGTGTTTAAGTTGTTTTTTAGCTTCTGCGGAGGATAAACCTTTGAGCTGTGCCAGATATAACGCCTGCTCGCCCACTTCCATTTTTTTATACAATCCGCGTTCCTCGGGCAGATAGCCGATTTGCATGACATCCGCGGCAGTCATTCTGCGCCCATTGAGCTGAACCTCGCCACTGTCTGGCATGGTAATCTGATTGATGATTCGGATAAAGGATGTTTTTCCGGCACCATTGGGCCCCAATAATCCGTAGATACTACCTTCGGGGATGGTAAGGTTTAGGTGGTCAAGCGCAGTATAATCGCCATAAGTTTTTACGACTTCAAGAGCTTGCAACATAATTTGTGTTTTTAGTTGCGCTAATGTAACGCACGAGGTTTAATGGGGCAATTACATAACAGTATAAATAGCAATGGGACTTGGTTTTTATAAGTAGCGGTTTGAATTTTAGCCGTACAGCGATAAGCGGTCATGAGATGAATTT
>CAYQDW010000020.1:0-38234 GCA_964416385.1 uncultured Cryomorphaceae bacterium
AGGCTCTACAGAGCCATTCAGTTTTAATTATACAGTCGGTCCAAGTACAGGAGCAAATGCAAGCTGTAATGTTTTTTGGTGGGATAATGCAAAAAACGGTGGCACGTTTTGGCAACCCGCAAATGGAACAATGGAAACGGCTTCAATGTCAACTTCAGATATTAAACCGTATACTATTTTCTTTAGTGCTGCTCAAGTACCCTGCATCATGACGATTACAGGCGAAATACCACAAGCCTTGCGCAATCCAAACAAGAAGTTAGCTTACCAAGCTGCAAGTGCCTCGGCCGGCAGCGATGTGAGTTCTGGTTATGGTGCACCAAACTGGGTGGGTTCAAAAAATAAAGATGGTTGGAATTTCTATGCAAACCCCTACCTGTCTTTTGTAAGTACGGCAGAATTGATTAATAATTATGGTTCAGATATGACCGCTTTGAGTTCAACATCGGTTTACGCATGGCGGCCAAACCGTTTGGGAATTAATGATGTAAGTGGTAGTCAAGGTAACTATCTTGTGCATAACGGCAGTACAGGAGATGCAAATGCAGCAAATATTCCCCCATTTCAAGCGGTTTTTATGCAAGCAAGCGGTAGTGGAGCAAATACTGGTTTAAATATTGGTAAAAAGGCAAGAACAACGGGGATTTTAAACTCCGTTTTAAATAAGAAAAACAATCCTGTGGTTGCCCTTACTTTGGCTAAAGACGATTCTGAATCTACCCCAGAAGCTGTATACCTAGATATTCGCAAGGCTGATTTTGAACTTTCACCAAGTGGCAAGTCGCGAAGTGATGCGCCTACTTATATGGCAGAGGGTCAGGTATTTGCCATTTTGCACGATTCAACATTTTACAAAATCAAAACTGTACACGAGCACGCAGATTCACTGCACCAAAAGGTTTGCGTAACGCATAATGCTTCTGTAACAGATTTGGTTTTGCGCAATCATCCTGATTTTGACGAGTCTTATGTAAGTTTTCTCTATGATCGTTTTACAAAAACGCTAACCAATCTTAACGAGAAAGCATATCATTTTAATAATGACGTAAGGGCTTATGAATACCGTTTTGATTGGTTTATTGTACCGCGCTCTAATACGTTTTTAATAGAAGCCATGCAAAATCCGCCAGGAGAAAATGTATGGGCAATTCCGTCTGATCGAGGTTTGACTTTGCAGGCCAATGAATTCTGGAAGTATCCAAGCAGTGAAGTAAACGTGTACGGACTATCAGGTGAATTAATTTTTTCTACCACAGGTAATGTGCAGAATATGTTTATTCCGAGCCGTGGTAAAACAGAAATGGTAATTATTGTTATTGATGATGAAGTTTCTATAAAAGCAATTTTGCCTTAAAAAATAAGAGTATCTGTTATAGCATATAAACAAGCGCGGCTGCCATTTGGCAGCCGCGCTTCTCTTTTTTAATAACCAATGTTACGGGTAAATATCGCTAGGGGGATTCAGAAATTTATTTCATACCCGCCAAGTCTAGTAAAAAGGCGTATTCCATAGCTGTTTCTTTGTAGGCCTCAAAGCGCCCACTTGCCCCACCATGTCCGGTATCCATATTACAAAACATAAGAAGCGGTTTGTTTTTGTTGGTACGTAACTCGCGCAGTTTTGCTACCCATTTGGCAGGTTCCCAATATTGCACTTGGCTATCATGAAGCCCCGTAGTTACAAGCAAAGCTGGATAATCGGCTCTTTTAACCTGATCATATGGTGAATAGCTGAGCATATATTTATAAAATGCTTCATCATTCGGGTTGCCCCATTCATCATATTCTCCCGTTGTGAGTGGGATGCTTTCATCTAGCATTGTTGTTACAACATCCACAAATGGAACAGCAGCAATAACCCCGTTAAAGAGTTCTGGCTTTAAATTAATTACCGCGCCCATTAATAGGCCGCCTGCGCTACCGCCCATTGCAAAAAGCTTGTTTTTTGTGGTGTAGCCAGAATCTACAAGGTGTTCTGCGCACGCAATAAAGTCTGTAAAAGTGTTCATTTTGGTAAATAGCTTACCGTTGTCATACCACTGCCTACCCAAGTATTCGCCTCCGCGTATATGAGCAATGGCAAATACAAATCCCCGATCTAAAAGGCTTAATCGTGTTGCGCTAAAACTTGGGTCTATGGTTACACCATAACTACCATAGCCGTACAATAATAGCGGATTGCCAAAATCGTTTTTAAGGTCTTTTTTGTACACCAAAGAAATAGGCACTTTGGTCCCATCTGTTGCCGTTGCCCAAACCCGGTGGCTTTCATATTGGTTTTTATCATAGCCACCAACCACTTCTTGCTCTTTTAGAATGGTTTTTTCATGCGTTCTTAAGTTATATTCTATAACAGAATTTGGGGTTGTTAGGCTGGTGTAGCCATAGCGCAATAATTCTGTGTCGTATTCTGGATTTGTACCCGTGTATGCCGTGTAGGTTTCTTCGCCAAAATCTATATAATGTGTTGTGCCATCATCCCACTTTTGGATACGCATTTGGGTTAAGCCGTTGCTGCGCTCTTCTACAACCATAAAATGTTTAAAGAGCTCCATGCCCCCAACAAGAACATCTTCGCGGTGAGGCAACACATCAATCCAATTGTTTTGTGTTGTGGCGTTAAGCGGGGTGCGCATAATTTTAAAATTTGTTGCCCCGTCTGCATTTGTGCGGATATACCAATGGTCATTAAAATGCGCAATGCCATACTCTAAATTGCGTTGGCGCGGCTGAAAAACCCGGAAAGTGCCGTCAGGGTTATCTGCTTCAAGAATGCGATATTCATCGCTTAGTGTTGCGCTACTGCCGATAATGAGATATTTTTTGCTCTTGGTTTTGTATACAAAAGTGGAGAATGTTTCATCTGCTTCATAGTAGACTTCAACGTCTGTTTGATCTGAGGTGCCAAGTTTATGCTTTAAAATACGCTCACTACGGAGTGTGATTTCATTTTTTCTACTATAAAAAAGAGTTTTATTGTCTTCTGCCCAAGTGGCGCCACCAGTGGTGTTGGTGATAACCTCGTCTAATATTTCTCCTGTTTCAAGATTTTTAAAGTGGATGGTATAGATGCGCCTGCTTTGCGTATCAACCCCAAAGGCAATCATTTTTTTATCGGGCCGAATACTTAAGCCTGCAACCTGATAGTAGCTGTAGCCCTTTGCTAATTCGTTAACATCAAGCATGATTTCTTCTGGCGCTTCTAAGGTTTCTCGTTTTCTGCAATAAATCGGATATTCTTTATCGCCTTCAAAGCGTGTGTAATAATACCAACCATCAACTTTGTAGGGTACGCTGCTATCATCTTTTTTAATGCGGCCAACCATTTCATCAAAAAGCTTTTGCTGCAAATCTTCTGTGCCTTTCATTATATGCTCTCGATAGGCATTCTCTGCATTTAGATAGGCAATTACTTCTGGGTTTTCACGATCATTTAACCAATAGTAATTATCAATCCGGGTATCGCCATGAATTTCTAGGCGGTGTGGAATTTTTTTAGCCTTGGGCTCAGTTAATACGGTTTTTTCGGGCATCGTTGTGCAATTTGAAAGGAACAAGGCAAAACTAATTGCTGAAACTAATTTTACATTCATTTTTGTGTACTTTGGATTCCAATTGAAAGTAATAAAATATGAATTATAAAGCGGGTATGCTTCGCGAAGGAGCGCTGGAAGGTAAGGTAATTGTGATTACCGGAGGAGGTACGGGATTAGGACGAAGCATGGGGGCATATTTTTTACAGCTCGGTGCAAAATTGGTGATTACCAGTAGGAAACAAGACGTACTCTCAAAGGCAGCAGAAGAAATGATGCAGCAATATGGTGGCGAAGTACTGCCTGTTGTATGTGATGTGCGTCATTATGATCAGGTTGAAAATCTGGTAGAAACAAGTATGGCACATTTTGGCAAGGTAGATTGCGTGCTAAACAATGCCGCGGGTAACTTTGTGAGTCCAACAGAACGGCTTAGCCCAAATGCCTTTGATGCGGTGATAGATATTGTGCTTAAAGGCTCAAAAAATGTAACCTTGGCTTTTGGTAAAACCTGGATTGATCGCCAAGAACGCGACAAACTCTTCGTAAACATTGTTACCACGTATGCATGGACTGGGAGCAGTTTTGTGGTGCCTAGCGCTATGGCTAAAGCAGGCGTGCTGGCAATGACGCGCAGTTTGGCAGTAGAATGGGCTAAATATGGTATACGCAGCAATGCCATCGCGCCAGGCCCATTTCCAACCAAAGGGGCATGGAGTAGGCTCTTTCCGGGTGATATTCAAGAAAAGTTAGACCTGGTTAATCAGATTCCGTTACGCCGGGCCGGTGATCACCAAGAATTGGCCAATTTGGCTGCTTACATGGTAAGTGATTTTGCCGCATTTATGAATGGTGAAGTGGTTACGCTAGATGGCGGTGAATGGCTCCAAGACGCGGGGCAGCTTAACTTTTTAGATATTTTAACGCCAGAGCAATGGGATTTTTTAGCCAAGCTCGCCAAGCCTAAGGGCTCTTAGTGAGTAGTTTTTAATGGCTTAAAAGGAGAAATATCCACCATAAAAAAACAGACTTAAACGCAAACTTTTTGAGTTAGTGATTGTGCAAAGAGTACTCATAATTTTTCTTGTCTTATGCATGGCTTGTAAACCAGAACATAAATCTATTGATGTGCAAGGTCATCGTGGCTGCCGCGGTTTATTGCCAGAAAACACCATTCCAGCATTTATAAAGGCAGTAGAATTGGGGGTAAATACACTAGAGCTAGATGTAATAATAAGCGGAGATGATCAGGTGGTGGTGAGCCATGAAGCGCTTCTGAATCCTAAAATTTGTATGTCGCCAACTGGCCAACCAATACAACAGGATGAGGTATTTAACCTTTATCAAATGCCTTATGAAGAAATTGCGCATTGCGATTGTGGAAGTTTAGGTCATCCAGATTTTGATGCCCAGCAAAAATTACCTGTGGTAAAACCACTGCTAAAAGATGTGATTATTGCGGTAAAAAACTATTGCGAAGAAAATGCTTTGCCATTGCCAAGTTTTAATGTGGAGATTAAAAGTAATGTGCACCATGTTTTTCTTTATCATCCGCCTATAAGTGAATTTGCTAACCGCGTAATGTCTGTATTAAACGAAGCGTTAGCATATAGTCAATTCACCATACAAAGTTTTGATATTACCACCTTGCAATACGTGCATGCCGCTTATCCAGATGTGCGCTTAGCTTTTCTGGTGGATGAACAACATGTTTCACCAAGAGAAATAGATGCTATTCTAGAAAAATTAGGTTTCACACCTGCCATTTATAGCTGTTATTATAAGATGTTGAAAATTGAAACCGTTCTGTATCTACAAAAAAAGGGAATGCTGGTAATACCTTGGACTGTTAATGATTTAGAGGATATGCACACCATGCTAAGTCTAGGTGTTGATGGTATTATTACAGATTACCCAGATCGGCTTTTGGAGGTACTTAATAGTTCCTCACATAATTAATACCAACAATTTATTACATTGGTCAACCGAAAAATGTATTAATCATAAACGCTAAATAGCTATGTTAAAGAAAAGTTTATTGGCCTTAGCCACCACCTTAACACTTGGTGTTTTTGTATTACAAGCCATGCCGGCATTAGCAACAAACGCCACTACTACCCAAATGGCAGCAGAGGGTGAATGTGAAAAATGTGGAAGTAAGGAATGCAAGGGCTCATGTGGAGAAGCCAAAGAAGAAGCCAAAGCCGAAGAAAAAAAGAGTTGTTCTTCTGGCGAAAGTAAATCTGCTTGCTGCGCGCATGGTCAAAGTAAGAAAGAGGCCAAAGCCGAAGAAAAAAAGAAATAAAAACGAGAAGTCGTTTTTGTTGAAACCCGAAGTGCAAACGTACTTCGGGTTTTTTATTTTAAACCGAGCAGGTTAATCAAACCAAAAGGCGTGCTAAAAACTTTCTATAAGAATTCAGTTTGCAGGTCTAAAGTGTACCATTACCTTTGACCCATATCTCATAGGGGTGCCCGCAGAGGTTAAGAGTTAAAAGCTAAGTCGTTTTAGGATTAAGACTAAGAACTAAAGACTCAAAACTCATGATAGGGCTGAGATTATACCCATTGAACCTGGGCGGGTAATGCCGCCAAGGGATGTTTAACTAAAAATTAATTCCAGCGAGTAATTGCCCCGTTACTTCGTGATAAAACTAAGTTATCATGAAAAAGTACATCTTTTTCTCGTTGGCGCTATTGGTTTGGGCCAGTGCACATGCACAAATCAAACTCATCTGTTCAGTACAAGATCAACGTACAAATGCGCCTATTTCTGGCGCAATGGTAACCCTCAAAGGGCAAGAGCAGCCCTTAGAAACCAATTTTGAGGGCCGCGTAACTTTTGTTGTAAAGTCTGCAGGCGATTATATACTGCAACTTGAAGCTTTTGGCTACGAAGCTAAACAAGAGCAAATTACTATCGCCCCAACTGAAAAAAGCTTCGTGGTAAAATGTGCTATGCTGCCAAGTACTACTGTGCTGCAACCCGTAGAGGTCACCGCTTTAAGAGCAGATGCGCAAACACCTGTGGCATATACCACTATGAGCAAAGCGGATATCGCTAAGCGTAATAGCGGCAGAGATGTCCCTTTTTTGTTAGAGCAAACACCAAGCGTGGTTGCTACCAGCGATGCTGGAGGCGGTATCGGCTATACAAATATCCGTGTGCGTGGTAGCGATATCACCAGAATTAATGTAACCGTTAATGGTATTCCGATAAATGATGCAGAAAGCAATGGCGTATTTTGGGTTAATATGCCAGACTTAGCAAGTAGCACCAATAGCATACAATTGCAGCGGGGCGTTGGTACAAGCACCAATGGTTCTAGTGCGTTTGGTGCTTCATTAAATATGGAAACAGATGGCCCAACAAAAGAGCCGTTTGCATCATTACATGCAGGTTTTGGTAGTTTTAATACCCAACGCTACACCATGCAATGGGCAACGGGGCTACTAAATGAGCATTGGTGGATGAGCGGTCGATTAAGCCAAATTAAAAGTGATGGATATGTAGATCGGGCGCGAAGTGATTTGGGTTCTTATTATTTAAGCGGTGGCTTTATGACTGAAAAAACAAGCGTGCGTGCGGTTGTTTTTGGTGGAAAAGAAGTTACATATCAAGCATGGTATGGGGTAGACAGTGCCACACTTGCCACAGACAGAACGTTTAATTACGCCGGAGCCATTTATGATGATACATGGCAGGCCGTAGATTTTTATGAAAACCAGGTGGATAACTATGCGCAAGACCATTATCAACTGCATCTTAATCATGCATTTAGCAACAACTTAAAACTAAATGTGTCTTTGCATTATACCTATGGGCGTGGATATTATGAAGAATATATACAAGGGGCTTTTATGCCTACTTATAATTTAACGCCATTTATTGCAGGTACAGATACCATAAACTATACTGATTTGGTCCGGCAAAAGTGGTTAGATAATGATTTTTTTGGGGGGATATTTAATCTCCAATACAGCAATGAGCGTTTTACGAGTATTCTTGGTGGAGGTATACATCATTATGAAGGGCGGCATTTCGGGGAAGTTATTTGGGCACAGTATGCTCTTGAAAGTTTACCGGGATCAGAATTTTACAATAGCTTTTCTATAAAAACAGATGCCAATGTGTACTGGAAAAACCTCTATAAGTTTACATCCAAGTTCTCAGGATTTGTTGATTTACAGGTGCGTGGTGTTGCCTATCGTGCCTCAGGCCTAGATGACGATGTAGGGGTGTTTCAGTTTATGCAAAACAATGTGTTTTTTAACCCGAAAGTAGGGGCTACTTATCGTGTTTCTGAAAGCATAAAGATGTTTGCCAGTTATGCCGTGGCCAATCGCGAGCCAAATCGTACCGACCTTATTTATGCAGATCCGGCAGATTTACCCAAGCCAGAACAGCTACAAGACATTGAGGTTGGCATTAGCGGTCAAACAAGCGCTTTTGCATGGGATGTTACCATGTTTTACATGGATTACAAAAACCAGTTGGTGCTTACAGGTGCTCTAGATGCGGTGGGATATCCTATTCGAAAAAATGTGGGCCGTAGTCATCGTCTGGGTGTAGAATTAGCAGCTACATGGCAACCCGTGCATTGGTTCTTATGTCAACCCAATTTCACATTGATGCAAAGCAAAAATGCAGATTATGTTGAAGAGGGCAGTAGTGGCCAAATTCGCACATTGGGTAATACAACAATAGCCTACTCTCCTGCGGTAATTGCGGCAAATACGTTGCAGTTTAACTTGTTTAAAGGTTTTTCTATGGCGCTATTCTCTAAATATGTTGGCAAGCAATATCTCAATAACAGCCAAGAAGAGCGGCTATCATTACCAGCCTATTTGCTTCACGATGTGCGGCTTTCTTACCATGTTGCACCAAAATTTATAGAGCATTTAGAACTGTATGTAAACGCGCTAAACCTGCTTAACGCCCAGTATAGTAATAATGGATACGTCTATGCGGGTTCACCGTATTACTATCCACAAGCAGGTATTAATTTTTTAGGAGGAATTCAGTTAACCCTTTAAACGAGGCGAAGATTTTTAATATATTGAATAACCTGTGTATTGAAATATGCAGGTTGTTCTACATTAACAACATGGCCACATGCCGGAACAACAATTAGCGCGGCACTTTTGTGGTGCTGTACAAGTTTAGATATTGTTGGTAAAAACATGTGATCTTCTTCGCCCATGATGTAAAGTGTGGGTTTGCCACAATCTTTGATGCGAAAGAATTTTAATAGTGGGTTTACTTCTGCGATAAGGGTAAACCATCGCTTAAACTCTTTTTGATAAAGTTTTTTAGCTTCGTTAACAAATAGCAAGCGGCTTTCTTTATGGTTTTCTTTGGGCAGAATAATGAGCGCAAAAAGCTTATAAAGCACTAAGTATGGAAGTACAGATTTAAGCCAATCGCCAACGCGCATCAATACTTGACCTCTAAAGTTGAGCTTCATTACCGCGCCTCCCATAATCATGCTTGCCGTGCGCTCTGGATACCGCTCAGTTATTTCTCTAATAATAATAGTGCCAAGAGAAATGCCAACAAAATGTGTTTTTTGAATTTTGAGATGGTCTAGCACTTCAATGATTTCATCTCCTATAACATCAAAAGTATAGCGTTTTAATTGCTCATAAATGGGCTTTTTGCTTTTTCCATGTCCGCGTAAATCTAATAGTAACACATTAAAGTGCTTTTTAAAATCACGCAATTGCTTATACCAAATGCTACTACTACCACCAGCGCCATGCACAAATGTTACCCATTGGGTATGCTGTGGTTGGGTGTATGTTTGGTAGTGAAGCATATTTAAATGTAGAGGTGATTTTGATAGGTGCAAGGTATGAAACAGCCGCACATTTTATGGCGGCTGTTATTACACGTATTTGAGGTGTTCTACAAGGCTTTGCTCTACTGCATCGGCAATGAGTTTGTAAAAAGGTGTTGTATCTGCATTTGCCTGTACAGCTTCTAAGGCTTTATAATAGGCCATTCTGTTGCTTTTATTGCCTTTTAATATGGCAATAGTGTACCCATTACGCAATAAGATTAGGTTCATGAGTAGGCGCGCAGTACGCCCATTGCCATCTACAAAAGGATGAATTGTAACAAGCCTTTCATGCATTTCTGCAGCAAATAATACTGGGTGCATGCTGTCTTTGTGTGTATTGTAAAACACAAAGAGTTCTTCCATGAGTTGCGGTACCATATAAGGCTCTGGCGGTATATGGCTACTGCCACTTATACGCACCGGAACGCTTCTATACACGCCTGCATTATTGCGGTCAATACCTTTCAGAATCAGATTGTGTATTTGTTTTAGCCTGTATACAGTAATGGGCAATTTGTTGTTAGCTAAATCACGTACAAAGGCAATAGCCTCATCATGGTTGATGGCTTCTAAATGCTCTTGTACACTTTTGCCAGCAATGGTTAACCCATCATTTACAACCAGATAGGTTTCTTGCAGGCTTAAGGTATTGCCTTCAATCTTGTTGCTCTCAAAGGTGTACTCTATGCCAAAGCTTTCATCCAACTTTGTGCGTTGTATCCCTTTGCCGGGCTTCTTTTCTTGCCACTGTAAGCGGAGGCCATCAATGCGTTTTAGTGTGCTTGCTAGCTCAGAATCAACGTCTGGGTTTTCAAGTGACTTCGGGCCACTTAGATATGCTAAACGCGTTTCCATAGCTTGAAGTACCGTTGGTGCAAGCTCAGGATAGTCATCTAACACATCATAGAGTTTATCACTTAACCAAGCTGTTAATAGGGATGAAGCATCAGTTTTTAGAATAACAGCAAGTTCGCGTACTTGATCTTCTGTGGCTTTTCGTTCTTCGCGCTCTATCCTGCTCAATAGGCTTGCATCTATGTAAAGCAATGCAGAAACCTCTTTGAGGCTTTTGCCTTGCTGCACGCGAATTTTTTTTACTGTTGTTCCAAACATAATTGACAAAAATAAACATGACAAAATTAGTCAAATTTATTTGGAAAATTAAACCCGATCTGCATCGGGTCTAATTTTTTAGTCTATTATAATGAGGTAATAATTTTTCTTTCCTTTTTGTGCCAGTATGTATCGGCCATTTAAGACATCGCCAGTAGTTATTTTCTTTTCTAGCGTAACTTTAGTTTTATTAATACTTACCCCATTGCCAAGTGTCATTTTTCTAGCTTCACCTTTACTAGAAAATACTTTGGTCTCTTGCGCTAAAAAGTCTACAATGTCAATTCCGTTTTCTAGCGTGTTTTTTGGCACGCTAAACTGGGGCACACCTTCAAACATACTGAGCAAGGTTTTTTCATCAAGTTTTCTGAGGGCTTCTTCTGTAGCATTACCAAATAAAATCTCTGAAGCGGCCAAAGCGTTTTCTAATTCTGATTGTGAATGTACACGCGCTGTAATTTCTTCGGCCAATGCACGTTGCAGTGACCGTAGATGAGGCGCTTCTTCATGTATGGCTATGATTGACTCTATTTCTTCGCGGGTTTTAAGTGAAAAGATTTTGAGGTAGTTTACGGCATCTTGGTCTGCCGCATTAAGCCAAAACTGATAAAAAGCGTAAGGCGATGTTTTTTCAGGATCCAGCCAAATATTTCCGCCTTCACTTTTGCCAAACTTTGTACCATCTGCCTTTTTTATCAGAGGGGTGGTAAGCGCAAAGGCCTCGCCACCAGCCATTCTGCGTATAAGCTCAGTACCTGTTGTAATGTTGCCCCATTGATCGGAGCCGCCCATTTGCAGTTTTACATTTTTATGCTTCCAGAGGTGATAGAAATCGTATCCTTGAATGAGCTGATAACTGAATTCTGTAAAGCTCATGCCAGTTTCTAACCGGTTTTTCACGGAATCTTTAGCCAACATATAGTTAATACTTATGTGCTTGCCCACTTCACGTATAAAACCTAAAAAATCAAATTCCTTAAACCAGTCATAGTTGTTTACTAATTCTGCCGCGTTGTTACCACAATCAAAGTCTAGGAACTTTTTAAGTTGTTCTTTTTGTTTTTCTTGGTTATGGCGTAGGGTTTCTAAATCTAGTAGGTTTCGTTCTGCTGATTTTCCAGACGGGTCACCAACCATACCTGTGGCGCCGCCTACCAGCGCAATGGGCTTGTGTCCGGCACGTTGTAAATGCACCAACATCATAATCGGCACCAAATTGCCAACACCCAAACTGTCTGCCGTAGGATCAAAGCCCACATAGCCACTTACCATTTCACCGTTAAGTAGCTCTTCCGTACCAGGCATCATATCATGCAACATACCGCGCCAGCGCAGTTCTTCAACCAAATTAAATTTCATGTGCTAAAATTTCGGGCAAAAATAAACGGATTGGTTGGTATAGATGGTTTTCAGAGATTAATCATCTAAACCTAAGTAGTGTTTTAAATCTGGGTTTAAAAAGAGGTATGAAAAAACCTCAAGCTGGCGTTGGTCAAACAGTTGAAGCTCTTCTAAGAAAAGGGGGAAATAAAGTTCGCCATCTACCTTTCTAATCACAAACCGTTCTTTATCGGCCTGCCATAACACTACACCAACACTGTAATCGCCATCAGGGTCTATCTTAAAATTTAAAATGTCCCATTCATAAATTGGCGTTCTGTTTTTGTCATAAAGGCCAGTCCATTCATCAATTTCACTGTAGTTTATCTGCTGGCCAGACCACCAAAATGCATCACGAGAATAAAAGTAACTCTGCGTGCCAACTTTACGCATATAACCAACTACCTTATTGTTTTTGCGCAAGCGATATCTATTCTCTGAAATAGTAGGCATGATAAGTTTAACAACACCTTTCTGAAAAGATTGTTTTAGGTATTTTGTTCAATAAAATCAATAAGAGCGTGGATTACTTTAATGTGTATTTCTTGAGCGCGATCTGCATAGTTACTTTTTGGGGCTCTTATTTCTACATCTGCAATAGATGCTAATTTACCACCATCTTTACCTGTTAAGGCGATAACAGCCATGTTTTTGCGCTTCGCTTCTAAAGCAGCTAAAACCACATTTTCTGAATTTCCGCTGGTTGAAATGGCAAGAAGAACATCGTTATTGTGGCCGATTGCACGAACCATACGCACAAAAACTTGGTCATAGCCAAAATCGTTACTAACACAACTCATGTGGCTTGCATCACTTAGTGCCAATGCCGCAAAAGGTTCTCTATCTTCTCTATATCTCCCCGTAAGTTCTTCGGCAAAGTGCATCGCATCGCAAAAACTACCGCCATTTCCGCAACTTAAAATCTTGCCCCCATCTTGCAATGCCTTCACCATCAATGCGCCAGCATTTGCAATGGCAAGAAGGTTTTTTTCATCACTTAAAAAGGTATTAAGCACCTGTTGTGCCTCAATAAAATGTGCTTGTATTTGCGCAGTATTCATAATTAAACAATTAACGCCCTGTGTTTAATTTGAATGGCAGAATTATTTCTTCTGTGCTTCAAATGCTTGTACGCCACGGTCTAGCCAATTAATAAACTTATCAATATCCGGATCATATGCGGCACTCTCATGTAATGGCTTAAGGTTGTCATGACCAAGAAAAACATAATATGGCTGTGCAACGGCACCAAAGTTCACCTCTTGAAACTCACTCCACATATTACCAACATTTTTGATTTTTCTACCTGTGTCTTTTGATGTGTATTGTTCTGCCTCTGGCAGCATCGTGCGCTCATCAACATAAAGAGAAATGAGTACCACGTTTTTGCGTAAACGCTCTAAAACACGGGGGTCGCTCCAAACATTTTCTTCCATCTTGCGGCAGTTCACACAGCCCCATCCCGTAAAGTCAATCATAACGGGTTTGCCAACTTTTTTTGCATAGGCCATACCAGCTTCAAAATCATTAAAACAGTTGAGGTCAAAAGGGCAATGGTCGCCAAACTGCACTTCAAGGTCTTCTGCAGCCCCAGAATTTCCTCCGCCATGATTTGCGTAGGCGCCACCTTTGCTTTCTGCATAGTGCTCTGGTGGCGGAAAGCCTGAAACTAATTTTACAGGCGCACCCCAAATACCGGGAAGTAAATAAAAGCCCAGAACTGTAAAGAGAATGGCAAAGGTGAGACGTGTAACACCAATGCGTTCCACTTTACTGTCATTTGGTGTGATAAAGACACCAAGTAAATACAGAACGATTAAAAAGTCTATGCCCACCCAAATTGCGAAGAACATTTCGCGTTCTAAGTAATGCGCTTGCAGTACCATGTCTGCCGTAGATAAGAACTTAAACGCAAAAGCCAATTCTAAAAACCCTAGGGTAACCTTAAGGTTGTTTAGCCAGCCACCCGATTTTGGCATAGAGTTGAGCCAACCGGGGAAGGCAGCAAAGGCCATAAAAGGAATAGCAAGAGCAAGCGAAAATCCGAACATGCCCGCTGCTGGCCCCAGAAACTCACCTTTTGTGCCGGCATCTACCAAGAGCGTGCCGATAAGCGGACCTGTACATGAAAATGAAACTAAAGACAGGGTAAAGGCCATAAAAAAGATGCCAATGAGCCCACCTTTATTGCTGGCTTCATCTGCTTTATTAACCCAACTGCTAGGCAGAGTGATTTCAAAAGCACCAAAAAAGCTCAAGGCAAAAATCACAAAGAGGGCAAAGAAAAAGATATTAAAAATAGGATCTGTGGCCAGCTCATTGAGGGCGCTAGCACCAAAAATAATGGTGAAGAGCAGCCCTAGAATTACATAAATACCAATGATGGAGAGCCCATAGAGCACGGCTTTACCGATTCCTTCATTTTTTGATTTACTCTGTTTGGTGAAAAAGCTTACCGTTAAAGGAATCATTGGGAAAATACAAGGCATAAACAACGCAATCCACCCGAAGGCAAAACCTTCTAAGAAAATACCCAATAAGCTTGTCGCTTTTTCTTCTTTATCCTCAGGCAATGTTTGTTCAGTGGCTGGCTCTTCCGCTTTTCCGCTTTTTTCAGCCGAAGCCTCAATTGCTGCTGGTTTTGCCGTATCTACCGTGCTTGCTAAAGCTGCTTCTTCTGGTACTTGGTTTTCATTTTCAGAGCCGTCCGTTGGCTTAGCGTCTGTTGTGCCGCTCTTTACCGGACTGGTTTTCTTTACGTAACCCTTTAGGTTAAAGGTCATGTCTACATATTCTGGCGGCATGCACATTTCATCATTGCAGACCATATATTCTAACTCGCCAGAAATTGTAAAAGGTTTATCACTTAAAATGGAAACGGTCTGTTTAAAAACGGCTTTACTGCCGAAGTACTTCAAAACCATGTCGAAATTTGGATCAAATTCTTCATGGGGTTTCCCTTCGGTAACGCCACCCAAACTTTTATACGTAGTGTTTTCTTCAAACACAAAAGTTGTGGGTATTGGGCCTCCTTCTGGTATAAATTGTGAGTATAAATGCCAGCCAGGCTCAATGGTTGCAGTCATGATTAGTTCTGCAGTAGAATCACTAAGTGATTGGGTAGAAAATTGCCACGATACAGGTTTTTGTGCTACTACTGTAAGTGCCGTAAATAGGCTTAAAGCCAGATAAAATCTTTTCATTTCAACAAAATGGGTCTTACTTCTGGAGCCGGACAAGGTACATCATTTGGGTATCTGCGCCAACTTTGAATCGGTCATCAATTTGTTTACCAACAACCCAAACAATTTCATTGGCAGATGTTAAAACCAGCACGCGTTCTTTTTCTGAACGTGGTGTTTTTATATCCGTTAGATAATCACTAACCTTTTTAAAGTGTGCCATTCCCAAGGGTCTAAAAACATCACCTGTTTTGTAATTTCTGAGCACCAACGGGAATTTAAGTGCATTAAAATCAAGCAGTGCATCTGTTTTATTAAAATTCATTTCCGCATTTACAATACCTTTTTGTGGATGGGTGTTTTCATCCTGCATTACCTGCGTAAATGTGAGGTGTATGGGGTTTGTTATATGAGCTGTTGTACTGCTAATGTTTATTTCAATGGAAGAAATGGGTTCAATTTTTTCTACGAGCAATGCGGTTCTATCGCGCACTACCCGATGTGTTTTGCCAAGGTATAAACTGCCAATTGGTGCGTTGATAGAGGTGGCTAGCGCATCCCAATCAAAATGCGGGTCAACTTCGCGCAGCACATGAAACAAGAGCGATTTAGCTGCAGGTATATTGTGTAATGCATTTAGATTAATCTCAAAGTGGTTTTTGTGATGCACAATGTTGGTCAATTTCCACTGGTCAATAAGTAAATTTAAGAGTTCGGTTTCTTGCTGGAGATTGGCCATTGTTGCCCTTAAGCCGCTAGCATAAGTGTTTTTTATTTCGCTCAAAACTGGCATCAATTGGTGTCTAATGCGGTTGCGTTGATAAATGTTACTGGCATTACTTTCATCCTCGCGCCATAAAAGTCCAACTGATGTTGCGTACTCAAGGATTTCTGGTTGCGTAATATCAATAAACGGCCGAATGAGATTTGCGTTATTCGCTTGTAGGCTTGTTAAACCGTTGAGCCCTGCGCCTCGTAAGGCATGTGCAAAAAAGGTTTCTACTTTATCATTAAAATGGTGTGCGGTAGCGATGTAGCTACATTGCTGTTGTTTTGCAATTTCCCTAAAAAAGGCATAACGCGCATTACGTGCCCAATCTTGAAAATTTTCATTCGCGGGTTTATCAGCTGGGTTTAGCTTTTTTATGGAATATCTCAGGGTTCTTTCAACACACCAAGTGGCCACAAAATCTGCTTCTTCATCGCTGGCAGCCCGTTTGCCATGATGCACATGGGCAATGTGAATGGGTTGCTTAATGGCGTGGAAAATGTGGGCTAATGCCATGCTGTCTATACCGCCAGAAACGGCAACTAAAATGCGCTGCTGGGCATTTATACCTTGAGATTCAAGAAACAGACGAATTTGTTCAGTTAGAAGCATGGGCAAATATATACCCTTGGCCTACCAAAGTAAAAAAGCCCACCTTTTGAAGCGGGCTTTATTAAATGTTCAGATTATGAATAGCGCTCAAGAAAGTGCATATATTTTTCTCGCATTTCTTGGTAGAGCTTGATGAAGATTTGCATGTCTTCGCGCTCTTTACGGTGATCTTTATAGAGCACGTGATTTGCATCTATTTCTTTTTCATTGGCATAGGTGTCTAAGTCTTTTTCGCGCAATCTGAATTTGTGCTTTAACTCGTCAATAACTTCGCGCTGACGGATAATTTGATTTTGAAAGGCTTCTACCTCCGCATAGCCGGTGTTGTCCATGCCATTTTGAACAACCTCTTCTAATCGCTCCTCAAAGACGTCAAGTTGCATTTCAAAGAACTTTAGTTCATTCATCCACAACTTGTGATCAAAGTGAAAGTCGCTAATCTTTACGGTTTCTTTAACCATGATTGAAAGTATTTATGTTGAAAATATCTTACCACAAATGTGGACCGTATTTTAAAAAAAAGGGCTGACGAATGTCAGCCTCTATTTCAATTTTACATGGTTCTTAATAAGGTGACCAGTTGCTCTTTTTTACGATTTGCTACTGGAATACGGCTCCCATCTTCCATGATTACATAGCCGCCATCGCTTTGCACGTATTTTTTAACGTAATTCATATTAATGAGGTGGCTTTTGTGTATGCGCTCAAAATTATAGGGGGTAAGCATGGCGTCAAATTCCTTTAGCGTTTTGCTCGCCAACATGGGTTTGCCGTTGGTTAAAAAGAATTGCGTGTAATTGCTACTACTCTCGCAGCGTGTTATATCAGCTATTTTTACCACATGTAAACCATCGCTACTGGGTATTACTATTTTCTTGGGCGAGTCTGATGCTTGCCTGATATTTTCAAGAAGGGTATTGAGTTTGGGAGCGGGATCAATATCTTTTTTGGCTTCTACTTTTCTAACCGCTTTTACCAATTCTTCTGGGTCAATAGGTTTTAATAGGTAATCTGCGGCAGAAACCTTAATGGCCCGTATGGCGTGTTCGTCATGTGCCGTGATAAAGATGATTTCAGGCATACGAACTGTGCTATCCTTGAGCTTTTCTAGAATGTCAAAACCATCTTCGCCGGCTAGGTTAACATCTAAAAAAAGCAGATCTGGTCTCGATTTTTCGCATAATTCAAGGGCGTCTGATACATTTTCTGCTTCGCCAATAATTTCTAATTCTGGGCAAAATAGATCTAGCTTACCGCGTAATGCTACCCGGCTGTTCTGTTCATCATCTATAATTATGGATTGGAGCATGCTATTATTCTTTAGTAAGGTAACGAATGTACTAAGTTGCCGCCTTAGTAACGTGTTGTAATGATTATAAACGCCTTAAAGTTGATTCTACGTATAGTCTTCTGTTGCTAATAGCGGCAAAGTGAGAATAACTCTGGTGCCGCAGGGCTGGCCAACATCATTAGTAAGGTCTAAAATTGAAAAAGTTACTGGCGCCCCCAAAGACTTGCTCAAAAGCTTAATACGCTCTGTGGTTATGCTTGTAGCCAAAGACTTTTTGCTGGTTTTTGTTTGTTGGGTGGCGCTTTGCGCACGGCCAACACCATTGTCTTCTATGGTAACATTAAGGCGTTGGTTTTGCAACGTAAATGCAATTTTTAAAGCCCCACCGGGTTCTTTTCTGTGCCGCAGTCCATGTAAAATGGCGTTTTCAACAAAAGGTTGCAAAAGCATGGGGGGGATGTTGCAGTCAAAAGGGTCTAGCACATCATCTACTTCAAGGGTATACGTAAAGTTCATGCTAAAGCGCACTTGTTCTAGCACAATGTAGTTTTTTAATAATTGTAACTCATTCTGTAAAGGCACAGTAGTCTCTCTGCTGCTTTCTAGGGTTAGCCGCATAAGTTTGGCAAAACTTGTTAGATATCGCACCGCTTCTTTGGGTTCGTTCTTAAAAATGAAGCCACTTATGGCGTCTAAAGCATTAAATACAAAATGCGGGTTCATTTGCAGGCGAAGGGCTTTACGCTCACTTTCGGCCAAAGCAGCTTCTAGCTGTAAGCGTGCATTAAGCTGGTTTATACGATAGCGCACACCAAAAAACACTACCAACGTTGCGGCGATAATTACTGCGCTAATAAACCACCAACGTTGGTAATATGGGGGGATGATGGTGACCGGCAATTGGGTTACAGCTGCATTTTTAAAATTAGAATGCTGTGCGCGTTCTACTTTTAACGTGTAAGTACCAGGGGGGATGTTGGTAAAAATAGCTTCTAGGCGATTATCAGCCAATGTCCAATCTTTATCCTGCCCCACGAGTTTGTAACGCCAAAAGGCTCGGTTGCCAGAAAAATCAGAAGAGGCAAAGTGAAACGTGAGGTAGTTTTGATCATAGGGAAGAATCATCTTTTTGGGGATGCCTTTCCATCGTAAAAGGGTAACTTCTGCCTGCCAGCGGATAGGTTTAAAAAACAAGTCTACGCCGGTAACATATACACTGTTTTGGTGTGGCTGCGCAAATTCAGCCTCTTGTATTACATAAACACCAGAATTTGTACCCACAATGATTTCGCCACGTTTGTTATGTATCAGGCTTCTTTCATTGGTAGCATTGGCTAAAAATCCCGCTTCAGCGCGATAACTTGTTACCATTTGGGTATCGCCAGCTGCAAAAGAAATGCTGTACAAACCATCATCAGTGCCCACCCATAATCGCTTCGCGCTTGCCGCTAATGCCTTAATGTTTAATGTTCTTATACCGTTGCGCTCGTCTAGCAAATAGCAATCAGCATTGGTGCAAACATATATGCCTTTGCCTGCAACAGATAAGGCAATTCCCGAACTGCCAAGACTTGTCATGTGTGTGATTCTACAGGTGTCTAAGGCGAGATTGTTGAAATTGGTGATAGGCGTTATCTTTTCTTTGCTAATATTCACCAACTTTCCACCAAAGGTTAAGCCTAATAATTTTTGGTCATGGGCTTCTAGCTGCACAATGCCTTGGTCAATGTCATTGCGTTGGGTAAGCCCACCGCGACCATACACGAATAATCCGGTAGCGGTGCCGATGTAAAGCTGCTCTTGATAATATTTTAATGTGAAAACAAATGCATCAAATGCTGGGACTGGTGAAAAGCGCCCCTGTGTAAATCTGGCTAGACCTCTTTCTGTACCAACCCAAATGGCACCCAGAGCATCTTCTGTAATAGCAAGTACAAGTCCGTCTGGCAGGCCATTGGCACCTGTAAAGTGCGTTTTATTTTGATAATTATCAGAAAACCGGCTGATGCTATTGGCGCTGCCAACCCAAGTTTCGCCATTTTTAGCGGTATATACAGCATGTATGCGCTCATCTGGCAACCCTTGTTGTTCATCATAAACCACAAGGTATGGGGTGGTAAGTTTAGAAAGGCCGCTTAGGCTACCAACCCAAATGGTGCCGCTACTGCTTTTATATAAACATTGAACGCGGTCATAGGCCAATCCACTTTCTCTATTGATTAAATACGGCCCGAACTGTAAACCATTTGTTGCGCTTGCCAGTAAGAGTGTGTCACTATGTGTAATAACATCGCGAATATCATTTTGTGGCGATAATTTTTTTGGGGTGTTTACATCTGCAATGCGATAAGTGCCGCTTTGAGCGGTAACGATAACACCCTTGTTAATCCTTCGCAGCCTGAAGGGCATACCTAAGTTGGGTAAAATAGGGTTTGGCTTATTCGTATTCGCTGTATTATGCAAGTACAACCCACTAGCGGTTGCGGATATCATGCCTTGTGCAACAGTGCCAATGCCGAGTACTTCTGTACCTTTTAAAGCAGCTATTGGTTGGCTAAACGTACTTCCGTTGTATAAAAAAAGTCCATTGCGCGTAGCAAACCAAACACTGTCTTTAGAAATGGCATAAATAGCGTTTATGCGTGTGCGTAGCTCTTGGGGTAAAGTCTTTAATTGGATGAGTGTTAATCCATCATACAGGGCTGGCCCCCGTTCTGTGCCTATCCAAAAGAAATCTTGACCTGTAGTTTCTATAACAGTCACAAAAGGGCTGGGCAGGCTGTCGGCGGCAATGGGTTGAGTAAATGTTGTGCCATCAAAACGCACCAAGCCCGCACCATCTGTAGCCAGCCAAATAAACCCTAAAGGGTCTTCGGCAATGTCATTAATGGTACTTGTGGGCAAGCCATTATCGGTGCCCCATTGCATAAATACGTAGCGCTGCGCTTGTAGTGCTTGGGTAAATAAAACGAGGGTAGTGAGCCAAAAAAGTCGCATGGCACGAATGTACGTATCAACAAATTCTTGCTGACCAGTTTTTAGATGCCTCCCTTTACGGTATTTCATGTAATAAAGATATGCGGTTGGGCCGATACGGTTTTATAGCGCCATTATCTTCTCTAGCATAACACGAGCCATTTTTTCAAAACTCTCTTTGCTCCAACCTGCAATATGCGGACTTAATATAACTTGTTCGGATTGCATCAAATACTTTAAAGGTGGAGGTAGATGTTGCGCTTCAAAAAACTTCTCGAATGAAGATTTTTCATATTCAAGAACATCAAGGCAGGCGCCTAAAATGCGTTTTTCTTTTAGGGCGTTAACAAGTGCCGCAGTTTCTACAAGTTGTCCGCGGGCAGTATTTATAAGATAAAATGGCTTTTTAAATTGTTGGATAAATGCGCTGTTAACCAAGTAATGTGTTTCTGTGGTTAGTGGTGCGTGTAGGCTCAGCACATCGGCTTCTTCAAAAATATCTTTCAAGGTTGCTTCTTCCGTCCAATTTGGGGCAAAATCTTTCTTGTACTTGTCATAAATCAACACCCGTACACCAAATCCGCGCAGCTTTTCTACAAAGGCACTGCCCATGAAGCCGTAGCCAACAACACCAACCGTTTTTCCGGAGAGTTCTATTCCGGTATTTTCTTTTCGCAACCAAATGCCGTTGCGAACCTCTTGGTCTGCTCGCTGTAAATGGTTAAAAAGCGAAAGCAACATACCTATCGCATGTTCGCCCACGGCATCTTTATTTCCTTCGGGTACGCGAATACACGTAATCCCCATACGTTCTGCGGCTTGGGTGTCAATATTTTCTAAACCTGCGCCAAATCGACCAATAAACTTGAGATTTTTGGTATGTGTTAGTATTGCCTCGTCTATGCGCAAACGGCTTCTTAAGATGAGGCCATCTACCAAAGCAATGCGTGCACGTAGTGCAACGGGGTCTCCTGTAAGATCAAATTCTAACTCGTGGCCTTGTGCGCGCAAGCCATCTTCTAGTAGTGGGTGGGTTGTATCAAGAAATAAAATTTTCATCGCGGTGTGCCAAATCGGTAGGATATGCCTAGTGCTGCATAGTAATCTAATGCACTATTGCCGCTTCCGGTTGCATAAAATAAATCAACTTGTAGGTTTTCATTCGGCAGCCAATACAAACCGCCATCAAACCAAAATACATTAGTGGTGGAGTTAAGGCTTTGCGAACCAAATGTTTCTGCATAAATGCCAAAAGCAGGCGTAATGCTATATGCTAAATTTAAGGTGTAGTCTATCTGCCCAATGTGTGTTTTTGTTTTTGTTGAGTTGGAAATTGCATTCAACGAATAACCCAAGTTAGACGCTATTTGAAACCGATTGCCAAGGGGTATTTTGTATAAGAGTTTAATAATTGCGGATTGCTCATTGGCCATGCTGCCCGCATATTCAAGGTATTGATAGCCGCCTAAAATAGCCATGCTGCCATAGTCGGTTCCATTAAAAAGATTAAAACGCCCAAACAAACTGTAAGCGCTTAGGGTGTAAGCCATGCCTGCTTCTGTACCTGTTACGCTTGTAAAATTAAATTTTGGCGAAAGCATAATTTCAAATCTATCCGTTATGCCCCAGCGTAGATCGGTGGGTAGGGTTAGCACAACATCATCGTTAAATAGAGCGGTGCTGTAAAAACCTCCCCATTCTGTACCGCTTTGTAACTGCCATACGCCAGCTTGTAGTGTGGTAGCGTTATAGGTGTTGCCAGGACGATCTGTAGGCAGGTCGCCAATAAGTTGTTTTTGTGCAACTACAGCCAATGAAAGGCATGAAAACCCTATTAGCAGAGGGATGTACTTTTTCATCCCCCAATAATTAATCGGCCGATGTAGAAATAAATAAATAACGCAATGACGTCATTACTTGTAGTGATGAAAGGGCCGGTTGCCACCGCAGGATCTATTTTTAGCTTCTCAAGCATCATTGGTACAAACGTGCCAAATAAGGATGCAAATACAATTACAGCCAAGAGAGAGAGCGCCACCGTTGCCAGAATTTCTGTGTCGTAGCCAATAATGCTGCCAAGTCCAAACATGAGTACAGCCAGCAATAAGCCATTAATCATACCAACGCTAAACTCTTTGGAGAGGCGTTTTGCGCTATCTGCACCAAAACTTTTATTGGCCAGTGCTTTTACCACAATGGCCGAACTTTGAACCCCTACATTACCACCCATAGCCGCAATTAGTGGTATGAAAAAGGCCAGCTGCGGAATTGCACTTATGCGTTCTTCATTGAGGCCTACAATTGAGGCTACAGCCAAACCACCTACCAATCCTACCACTAACCACGGTAAACGGATGCGGGTAACTTTTAACAGGCTATCGCTGTCTTCAACTTCATCTGTTAAACCGCTGGCCATTTGATAGTCTTTTTCGGCCTCTTCGGTAATAACATCTACAACATCATCTACCGTAATTCTACCAAGTAGGCGCCCCAAACCATCAGTTACTGGCAATGAATACAGGTCATATTTTTGCATGAGCTGTGCTACTTCTTCTGCCGGAGTTGTAGTGATAACAGCATGCATTTTGCGGTCATAAATTTCGCGAATAGGGGTTTTGTTTTGTATGGTAAGTAGCTTTTTGAGGGACAAAGAGCCGAGAAGAACATCAGCATCATCAACCACATAAACGGCATGTACTTGTTCTACTTCTTCAGCTTGTCTCCGCATTTCACGCACACATTGAGTTACTGTCCAGCTTTCGCGCACTTTAACCAATTCTGTGGCCATGAGCGCCCCAGCGGTGTTTTCTGCGTGCGTAAGCAGTGATGCAATCTGGCGGGCATGTTCTTCATCTTCAACGTTGCGTAGAACTTCTCGTTTTTTCTCTTCTGGCAGCTCATTAATAATATCGGCTGCGTCATCAGAATCAAGATTTTCTACTAAAACTTCGGCAATATCTTTAGAGGAGTAATCTTTAAGTAGCTTAGAACGTTCATCTTCATCAAGCTCAATTATTACGTCTGCAATTAATTGTTCGTCTAAACTATCTAGCAGCACAACAGCATCTTCATGCTCTAGCTCTTCTAAAATTTCTGCAATATCAGCAGGGTGAACATCATGCAGGTCTTCTACAACTTGGCTGGTTTGGCCCTGCCGAATGCGTTGTTCTATTGAAGCTAAGAGGTCTGCGGTTAATTCAAACGACATGGCCTTGAAGTTTGCGTGTTAATTCTACAAATTCAGTCCAATGCAGCTGCTCTGCACGCTTGGCGAGGGTTTGCTCGGGCACTGCATCAAGCGGTAAAGTAAGCCTTTTCAAGGCATTCCGCAAAGTTTTGCGTCTTTGGTTAAAGGCAGCTTTAACCACCGCTTTAAAAAGTTTTTCATCGCACAGAAGCGTCTGCTCTTCTCTGCGTGTAAGTTTAATTACACCACTCTTAACTTTAGGTGGCGGAATAAAAACATCCTCAGAAACGGTAAAAAGATAGTTAACGTCATAGTAGGCTTGCGTAAGCACACTGAGAATACCATATTCTTTACTCCCAGGTTCGCTGGCAATGCGCCTGGCAACTTCGCGTTGAAACATGCCGCTCATCTCGGGTATTTGGTGCCGATTTTCTAAAACCTTAAAGAGGATTTGAGAGCTGATGTTATAAGGGTAGTTGCCGATTACCGCAAAAGGTTCATCACCAAAAACTTGGGTTACATCCCACCGCAAAAAATCTGCAGGAATAATGTGTTTGTGTAGCTGGGGGAAGTGTTGCTCTAAGTATACTACGCTTTCTGCATCTATTTCAATAACAAACGTTTCAAAGTTGCGCCGCAACAAATATTGTGTGAGCACGCCCATGCCGGGCCCCACCTCTAAAACTCGCTTGTAGCCAGTGCCAGATAAGGTTTCGGCAATACGTTCTGCTACTGATGTATCTCGCAGAAAGTGCTGGCCAAGATGTTTTTTGGGGGTTACGCGCATAACTGCGAAGGTAGTATAACGCAGGCATTATATCCGTAGAAACTTAAATGTGTGCTCAGCATCTGAAGTTACTTAGTGTAAAAAGTACACTTACGTATGAACTGTTTATATTTGACGCTGTTACACAACGTGACGTAAATTATTAACGCAAAGCAAAACAACACAATGTACCAAGCACCGCGCATTACCAATCAAGAACTTCCTAGCCAAAAACACGTCAAGCACACCGTACTTAACGGTGCTTTAACCCCTTGGGATGGCCCGCAAATGGAGGTTTATTCACCAACTTTGGTAAACACTCCAAGTGGTGATCAACGCGTTTGCTTAGGCAGTATTCCTAGAATGGATGCAGAAGCCAGCCTAAAAGCATTGGATGCCGCAGAAAAGGCATTTGATAATGGTTTAGGCTTTTGGCCAGCAGCATCAATGGCAACGCGTGTAGAGGCAGTAGAAGCATTTATCGCGGCCATGATTGCTGTACGCGATGAGGTGGTTGATTTGTTGATGTGGGAAATTGGTAAAGTTCGTGCGGATGCAGAAAAAGAATTTGACCGCACGGTAGACTATCTGCGTGATACCATCCAAAGTGTAAAACAAATGGAGCGCGATGCCATTCACTTTAGAGAAGAAGGCGGCTTTCTAGCACAAGTAAGGCGCGTGCCATTGGGGGTAGCCCTTATTATGGGGCCTTATAATTACCCGTTAAACGAAACGTTTACCACACTTTTTCCGGCATTGCTCATGGGCAATACAGTTGTTTTTAAGCCAGCTAAATATGGTGTTTTGCTCATTACTCCACTTATGGAAGCTTTTGCAAAGTGCTTTCCGCCAGGTGTGGTTAACCTCATTTTTGGTAAGGGGCGTGAAACCGTTTCTGCCATCATGCCAACGGGGCGTGTACAAACTTTGGCCTTTATTGGTACGCATAAGGGCGCAAGTGAATTGAAGCGTTTACATCCTAATCCGCATCGCTTGCGGGCAGTACTTGGCTTAGATGCCAAAAATCCTGGGGTTATTTTAGATGATGCCGACCTAGACCTTAGTGTGCAGCAATCACTTGCTGGGGCGTTGAGTTTTAACGGTCAGCGTTGTACCGCGTTAAAGATTCTTTGGGTGCAAAAAAATATCCATGATCAATTTGTAGAAAAGCTTGCAGAACAAATGGATGCCCTTAATTGGGGATTACCTTGGGAAGCGGGAAGTAAAATAACCGCGCTACCTGAAGACGGAAAGACGGCCTATTTAGACGGTCTTGTTAAAGACGCTTTGGCAAAGGGCGCAAAAATTGCCAACAAGCGTGGAGGTGCGTTTGATGAAACTTTTTTTGCACCTACACTTTTAACTGGTGTAACATCAGAAATGCGCATTTATCATGAAGAGCAGTTTGGCCCTGTGGTACCTGTTGTTGCTTTTGAGAAGATAGATGAGCCTATTGCTTATGGCGTGGCATCACCTTATGGTCAACAGGTGAGTTTGTTTACCCAAAACCCCGATTCTTTGGGGCGTTTGTTGGATGTATTTGTACAGCAAGTGGGGCGCGTAAACATCAACGCACAATGTCAACGCGGACCAGATACTTTTCCATTTAATGGTAGAAAAGACTCTGCAGAAGGTACATTGTCAGTATATGATGCGCTGCGTGCATTTTCAATCCGTAGCTTGGTAGCTTTTGCATCTAACAAATCACAAAAAGCCCTGGTTTCTGAGGTGTTGTCTCATCGAAGCAGTCAGTTTTTAAACACTGATTTTTATCTGTAAAGACAAATATTATTGGGTAGCAGGGTGTAATTCCACCTAAAAGGAAAAGCGCAAAAGTGCTCTAATACCGGTTCTGCGTTTTGGTAGTTCATCTGGCATACGCCTCCAATCGGTGCTATACGCATCTTCTATGCGTATCCAAAATTCAACATTACTAAGCGCCTGCCAGCCTGCCAAAACATACCATTTGGCACCGCGGTCATAAAAAGCGGGTACCGAGAAACCATAAGGTATATCGTCTTCAAAAGCCCAAATGGCGGCATTATAACCATCAGTATCAAATAAACTGTATCGGGCTTTTAGTTGCCACTTTTCATTGATGCGCCATGAAATACCAGCAAAGGTCAACAGGCCGTTTTGATGTGTTTCGCCTTGTGAAAAATCAACCCATTCTGCACGTGCTTGCAATGCGAGTTCCCTGTTTATGGGTAAGGTGATATGGTATCGAATGCTTAGGCGTTGTTCATCAATAACGCTGCGCACAGTTTCTTCACCAGAGCGTGTTCTGGGCCTGTTTTGTGCGCGCAGGCGGAGGTACATATTTGCTCTTCTTGGTGCATAGTTTAGCTGTAGCATGTAATCTGATCCGGCCGCAGGTCTATTTACATTGGTGCGCAACCATAAATAGGCATAGTGATCTGCAAAAAAGGCCAAATTAATGCCATTGGGCAGTTGCCAATTTATGCCAAGATAAACGCCTTGCTCACCATCACGGCCAGTTTCAGAAAAAGGTGCGGCATACAAAGCGAACCAGCCAGGCGCTAAATAGCGGTAATGTAACGCCCATTGCAAGCCATCGGCAGCTTGTATTTGAAGGCCGGTTGTAGCCGCAGTACGCTTGCTAAGCCAGTCAAAGCTAACTTCACCAAAAACAAAAATGCGGTGATAGAGATATTTCCAATCTAAGGCGGTATGGAGCTGTTGATTCCCAGAAAACCGCAAGGCATTTTCAATGCGTGGTGCTGGCACCAGGGGAAAACCAAATTTTGTGTGCAATACATGTAGGCCCAACCGCAGGCGCTCTGGTCGCCATTGGGCGTAAATACCGGTTAATCGTATTGGCATGCTGCGTTTATCTTGCCTTTCGCCATCTGTTCTGTGAAAACCAGAAGTTTGTAAAGATGTAGCAACCATTACGCCATCTTCTTGAGCAACTAGATTAGCATCATTGCGATTGGCTGAATGGTAAACAGAAACATCAACGTTGCCAAGATCTAAAACCACACCAGCCCCACGTAAAAACCTATTTTCATCTGTGCCCGTGTAATGTCGTAACCCACGGCCAAAGCGCGCAACATTTAGAGCGTCTGCACTTTTTGTAAAAGCTAAACTGCTCCAAAGGGTAAGGCCTTGTCCAAACTCTGCGGCAAAATCGCCAAGTAAAATGCGCTTTATTATGCCGCGCAGGCGATATTCAAAATGTATACTGGTAAAGTCTGGTGTATAACCGTTAGGTAGCCAAACCTCCCCAGGGTCGCGCTGTAGGGTTAGGCCAGCAAATAATCGTCCATCACCTTGAAGTCTATAACGCACATAATTTTCTGAGCTATGCCCAGGGAAATTATCGTTGTTAAAGGCGGTATTTTCTTCAAACAACTGCCGGTATCGGATGGCTAACTGGTGGTTAAAATGACGCGGAAATTTTAAGGGTTCCGTGGTGTAGCTTAATGTGGTAAACGGCTGTAGTAGCTTTATTAGTTGGATGGAATAGCCTTTGATATCTGCCAGTTGAAAATAGGATAGAATACGACCTGTGCGCTTGCGATACTCAAGAAAATTGAATACCAGAAAGGTGTTAAGTAAAGGGATTTCTTGTAAATCTTCTGCCGTTGCTGTATTTAGAGAAATAGGGTTTTGCTGCAGATAACTCAATTGTTCAGCAATTTGAATCAAATCAGGTGTTTCACTTTCCGTTTGTCCAAACTCCACAATATATTCAATAGCCTGCTCAACGGGGTTTATTTGTGCTTGACTAACCAACGCAAGCACGTTTAGTAAAAGAAGAAATTTACCACGCATACACCACATCACTTATTGGGCTTAGCCCCAGTTGCTGATGCCATGTTGCGGCCAGGTTGATGCGTACAGCCAACACGGATATTTCCACACCAAAACCGAAAGAAGGACGAAGGGTGCCGAAGCCTGCACGAATGATTAAATCTTTTGCTGGGGCATATTGTAACCCAAGGCGGAGATCTGGCCCTGCAAAACTGCTTTTGTAAATCTCTGTGGTGAGTGCCGTTTGTTCACTAAAAAAATATCCACCGCCAAACCTGAATATTATCGGGGCGCGTTCTACAACGCGGCCCCGCCAACCGCTTTGCGCAAGACTTTGCATAGACACTCCCACGCGCCACCGGCCAAAAGTGCCCAAAAAACCTAAATCAACTGCTAATAATTGTCTATTTACGCGCTCCTGTGGTATGTAATTATATGTGTAGCTAATGCGTGTTCCCGCAAACCAACCGGGCGCAAGAGGCCGTGCATAACTCAATCCTATTTCACCTTGCTGCCAAGCATCAAAACCAAAATACAGAAAATCAACCCCTAAACGACCGCCAGAAACATTAAAGGTTGACAGCACATAAAAGTCATTTAATGCGGTGGCGAGGTAATTACTGCGCACACCTATAGCAAGTGTGTTTTGCTGCAGATTGGCTATGCCAGCAACATTGTGCTTTGCACTAAGCGGAGATGTATGCACAATAAAACTTCCCCCTAAGGCAGCGGCAGCAGCGCCAGGGTTAACAGATTGAGCAGCAGCCCGCCCAACAAGGAGCACGATTGCGAATAAGGTTGAAATACGCATGGTTAGATTCTGATTATAAAAGTAGGAATATGTCGTAAACAGGACTTCTTTTAGCTTTTTTTTGTTAAGAAATACAACAATCTTGGGTAAAAACGCCAATATCAAATAGCAGTAAATGACCTTGCTGCCGTTGCGTTTAGCGTTTCGGCTGAGGTTTGTTTGAACTGTTTATTAGGGTAAAGCGTTGGTGTATTTAGCTTTTTGTACTGAATAAAAATCACCTGAAATATGGCGAAAGGCCGATTTTTGTATCGCCAACAAAAGGCATATCAACAATAAAAGTGCATGAAAACAACATTTCACAAAGCCGAAACGCGCGGCAACGCCAATCATGGCTGGTTACAAAGTTTCCACACCTTTAGCTTTGCCGAGTACTACAACCCCGAACGCATGAATTTTGGCGCACTGCGTGTGCTTAATGATGATACGGTTGCTGCAGGTATGGGCTTTGGTACGCATCCGCATAGAGATATGGAGATTATTTCTATACCTCTTGAGGGCGATTTATCCCATAAAGACAGCATGGGAAATACTGCTATTATAAAAAAAGGAGATGTGCAGGTGATGAGCGCAGGAACCGGAGTGCAGCATAGCGAATACAACAATAGCGCACATAACCCTGTGAAATTTCTTCAGATTTGGGTGGTGCCAAGGCAGCGTGGCGTTACGCCCAGATATGATCAAATAACCCTAAAACCGCATGAACGTAGAAATAAGTTGCAGCAGATTCTATCTCCCCATGAAACAGATCAAGGCGTTTGGATCCATCAAGATGCATGGTTTTATCTGGGCGATTTAGATGCAGGCTTTTCTACCACATATACCCTTAATCAAAAGGGCAACGGGGTATATGCCTTTTTGCTCAATGGCGAAGTAACCATTGCCAACCAGAAACTTTCTGCGCGCGATGGGCTTGGCATTTGGGAGGTAGATGAATTTACGGTTACGGCTAATGTATCCAGTGAAATTTTACTCATGGAAGTGCCGATGCTCTAGAAAGCAAAAGGTTTTTATGTTAAGTTTTTACGGTTTCACCCTTGGTGCATTAAACCCTTATTTTTTTTAAACAGTAGATTAATTTGCAATACAGAGTGTTCTAAGGCTATTATTGAGCTGTTCGAATAATGTTAAAGTAAACATAAGAGCGCACAATTCTAATGTATAAGTTGGCTGGTTTAATAACTTGACCCCCGATTTATACATTGAACCATGAAAGAATTTACAGAAGAAGAGCTTAGAGAAGAAGCCGAAAAGCGTATTGCTTTTAAAACGCACGCAGCCGTATATGTTGTGGTTAATATATTTATTTGGGGCGTTTATTTGATCACCGGTGTACGCATGCGCATGCCATGGCCATTATGGGCTACATTGGGTTGGGCAATTGGCTTGGCATTTCACTACATCGCGGTGTACCGCATGAATTCTATTTTTAGCATAGAAAAAGAAATGGACAAGCTGCGAAAGCAAGGTAAATAACGCGCAGGCGTTATTTTTCATGTCTAAAACCACGTAAATAAAACCGGCAAAAGGTTGTTATTGATTTCTTATTACCGTTATGGGGCCTCTATAAATTATGGTGTCTTCGCGCTGTAAAATAAAGTAGTAGGTGCCGTCTGGTACCAACTGGCCGCCTGTGGTTAATCCGCCCCAATCATTGGTATAAACATCTTGTTGGTAGACTTCTTTTCCCCAGCGATTGAGTACTACAAATTTGCATTCGTCTTCACCTGTGAGGTTTTTTAAGTTGAGCACATCATTTCTGCCATCACCATTGGGTGTGATTACATTCATCACCTTTTCTTTTGGTTGTGGATTAGGTCTTCTGTAAACCTTACAGCTGTCTAGTCCGCGGCAGCCAAATTCATCCGTAACTTCTACATAATACGTTGTGGTATCATGCAAGGGTAATGTTAGCGGGTTAGCGGTATACTGGTTGTTGTAGTAGGCGGGTTTATCAGCATACCAAAAATAATCTACGCCACCCGTGCCAAAAAGTTGTGCCACTTGGCCACTGTCTACGGTTTGATCGGGTCCAGCATCAACCAACAAACTTAGGCTTGTTACATTGATTTGCTGCATCAGACTATCAACGCAATTGGGCCCCCACTGAATGATGAACTCTACCGTGTGTAAACCCGGTTGGCTCCAGGTAAGGGGTGGCGGTTTTGTGCCACTCCATGTACTAATGTTTGCACCAGGGCTAATGAGCCAGCTCAATGTTGCGTTTGTAGGCCAAAAACCAACGGGCTCAAATTCAAAACCCTGCACTTCAAAGCAATTAACACCGGTATAGTTTAGGGTGACATCAACATATTGCTTAACATCAAAATCAAATGTTGAGGTGTCACTACAAGGGTCTCCAGGATTCACAATCAGTGAAACAGTGTAAATACCTGGTTGTGGATAGGTGTATTTAGTTACTGGTTTGCTGCTAGTATCTGTATTGATGCCAACAACACCAAAATCCCATAAAACATTAGAGCCATTTATAGCCTGAGAAACGAACATAACCGTTAGTCCATCACATAATATTGAAGGATCTTCGGGCGGAGTTAGCATATCACTTGCCGGCCGCCCACAATTGCTCACATTAAATTGGTAATCAAGCCTAACGGTACTTAACAATTGGCCATTGCGAAACTCGCTCAGGCAAATGCCTACCAAATACTGGCCTACTTGATTGGGTACGCCAGAAAGTAAACCTGTTTGACCATTCATACTTATGGGTGGAGAAGCGCCCATTGGGTTAGTAGCGCTAAAGCCTACATCAAATGGCACAGGGGTATATGGGGGCGGGCAAGCCGGATTAGGGATCACATTATTACAATTGCCACCACCACCTTGACCGCCACCGCTGTAAACATCGCAAAGCTCATAATACAGGCTATCTCCATCACTTTCTACAGCACCAAGTGCAAGGTTTATGTCTTCGCCAAGACAAACAATGGTAGGCGCAATGGTGGTTATGCGTGGCGAACTGTTGCAGGAGTTATCCAAACTTGGTATTTGAACCGTCCAGGTATTTCCCCAAGAGCCACTATTAGGTACATTTGTAATGGTGCTATTACGGCAGCATCGCTGTACAGAAAGGGTATATCCGCCCAAAAGCGGAGGTAATGTAACGGTGGTAACATAGTCTGCATACTCACTACATAAGCCAGGTGGTACCACTAAGCAAGGGTCGCCCGTTGGGTTTGGCGAAATAGATACTGTTGGCCCTTTAGGCACGTTTATGGTTTGTAATAGGTTGTTGTTAATATCGTAAATGCTCAGAAAGGCATTATTGTCAAACTGCGCACCGCCGCCACCGCAGTCGCGGTAAATACGCAGCGTAACCTCATATTGGTTGTTGCCCAGACACACATAGCTCATATCTCCACCAATTAGATGAGCGGCAAATGTTGAGGTGGTAGAAAAAAGTAAAAGAGAAAGAAGAGCAACAATTCGAATCATCTGCTTAATTTGGTCTTGTCGTTTTTATGAAGTTCGCTAAAGTAAGGAATCAAAACGCAGAACTGCCCCCGAAAACAAAACCTAAAGCCGCTAATAAAAATTGAATTGAATCTATTTCCTTCTTTTTTGAAGCCAAAATTGCCAGAAGCGTACAAAGGTTACCATCAGGCCTGCTGTAATTCTGCGGTAAAAAATATGCCCCTGAAAGAAGCACGATTCGTGGTTTTAGATACCGAAACAACGGGTTTTAATATAACATCAGATCGTATTTTAAGCATAGGCGCAGTTGGCGTTAGGCAATACAATGTGCAAAGTGCAGATGTTTTTGAGGTTAGTATACAGCAACAATTTCAGAAAAACGACTCTATCGCCATACATGAAATTACGCCTGGCATAGCCGCCAGGGCAACTCCGGCAGCGCAGGTCTTTAAAGATTTCATCACATTTATAGGGGGCGATGTCATCATAGGTCATTATGTAGATTTTGATTACCAAATGCTCTCAGCGGCATGTAAACGGCATTTGGGTGTTGGGTTATACAATAAGAAGTATGATACTATGCAGCTCCTAAAACGAACCGAGAATCATTTTGCTTTCACTAATTTGCATCAGCCCGAAGAACTACAACTTGATCATGTTTGCGAACGTTTTTCTATTCCCATATCAGATCGGCACACAGCTATGGGAGATGCATTGGCAACCGCTTTACTTTTTATGCGGCAACTAAAAAAACTTGAAAAGCGGGGTGCCAAGACTGTAGGCGATTTGCTAAAGCGCTAAATTCTTTAGATATGTGTAAAAGACGCCCCTACTTTTATGGCGCACAATATGCCTTAAATTGGCACCTTTCATCATCACATTAATTATGGCACCAACTTTACGCAACGCAAAACCAGATGATATGCCGGCCGTGCTCGCGTTGATAAAAGAATTAGCAGTTTATGAACGTGCGCCTCAAGAAGTTACGGTAACGGTAAAAACACTTATACAGGATGGTTTTACAGACCATCTTTTTACTTGCATTGTTGCAGAGCTTGCAGATGAAATTGTTGGTATGGCCTTGTTTTATCCCCGCTACAGCACCTGGAAGGGGCGCACCATTCATTTGGAGGACTTTGTGGTTAAAGCAGAACATCGTAAAAAGGGTATTGGTAAAATGCTCTTTGATGCCGTGGTGCAGCATGCCCAAATTTTTGGCGCCAAAAGGTTGGAGTGGCTTGTGCTAGAGTGGAATGACCCCGCCCTGAATTTTTACAGAAAAATTGGGGCTGCCCTTGATGGCGAATGGCAAATTGGAAAACTCACAGAAGCACAAATAAACGCGTATTCAAATAATAGGTGATGCACATCTGTTTACAACACTTAATATCTCAGACCAAAAGATTAGAAATTGATAAAAATGCGCGTATTTAAGTTTGGAGGAGCATCAGTAAAAGATGCGGCAGCGGTAAAAAATGTTGCTGGGATTATTACCCAGTTTTCAGAACGGCCATTAGTTGTAGTTGTTAGTGCTATGGCCAAAACTACTAATGCGCTAGAAGAAGTGGTGCGCGCCTGGCCTATTAATAAAGCACTGGCCAAAAAAGGCTTTCAAGAAATCATGCGTTTTCATGCTGATGTGGCCTCTTCACTTTTTGATATAATACCGGCCAAGCTTGCTGCTTTTTTTGAGCAATTAGAAACGGAAACCATCGCGCTTTTAGATGCAATGCCACCAGCAACCTTTGGCGAAGCTTATGACAGTATTGTACATCGGGGAGAATTGTTGAGCACACAAATCGTTGCTACTTATCTTCAAGAGAGTGCCATAGATGCAAGTTGGATAGATACCAGAGAAATCATAATTACAAACAATGCACACCGAAGGGCTACAGTAAATTGGGAGACGACCTCTGTAAAATGTAAAGAGGCTATTCATCGGCCTATGGTTTATGTGGTTCAAGGTTTTATAGGGTCTACGCCAGAAGGCGTACCTACAACCCTCGGTAGAGAGGGGTCTGACTATACTGCAGCGGTGATTGCCAATGTTTTAAACGCAGACGAAGTAACCATCTGGAAAGACGTGCCAGGTGTACTAAATGGTGACCCTAAGGTTTTTGAGCAATCTGTATTGTTAGAAGAAATTAGTTATCGCGAAGCCATTGAACTTGCTTATTACGGGGCCAGCGTTATCCATCCTAAAACGATACAGCCTTTGCAGCAAAAAGAAATACCACTACATGTGCGTAGCTTTATTCACCCCGAACAACGTGGTACGGTAATTCAAAAAGGGCTTTTGTTAAAACCTTTGGTGCCGTGTTTCATAAAAAAAGCAAATCAGCTACTCATAAGCCTATCTACGCGAGATCTCGCGTTTATTGTTGAAGAACACATGCAGGCGATTTATAGCATTTTTAGCACCTATGGTGTTACCGTTAATACCATGCAAAACTCCGCTGTGTCCACCTCTTTTTGCGTGCAAGCAGACCCTTTAGTTTTGCCAGAAGTTTTACGAGATTTAGATACTCATTTTGCTGTTAAAACCAACGCTCAAGTTGTTTTATATACTATTCGTCACCATAACGCAGAGGCTAGAAAGGCCGTTGTGGGTTCTCAGCAACCTTTGCTAGAACAAATTACCAGACAAACTTATCAAGTTGTTTTGCCTGCCTAACAGTACAAAATCCTTGCGCCAAACAAACTATCTTCGCGCGGTCATCTAAACAGCTATGCCCTTAGTTACACCAACTGATGTTGCGCGCCTTACAGGCTTAAAAAAGTTAGGATTTGGCTTTTTAGCCAAGCCGTTGATGTGGTTGTTGGGCTTAACAGGAATAAACCGCGTTTATGATGCCTGTTCACACCTCAAGGGGATAGAATTTATCAGTGCCATCTTTGAAAAATTGGCTATAAAGTATGCTTATTTTCCAGAAGAGCTTCAAGAGCGCATCCCCAAGCAAGGCCCATTTATAGTTGTAGCTAATCACCCTTTAGGCACAATGGATGGGATGATTTTGATAAAGATGATCTCTGAGATACGTCCAGATTTTAAAGTGATGGCCAACTTTTTATTGCAGCATGTTACACCTTTATCACACTACTTTTTTGCGGTAAATCCGTTTCATGACTTTAAAGACAAAAAGAGCAGCGTGGCTGGCATGAAAGAGAGCATGCTCTGGGTAAAATCTGGTAATGGCTTGGGTATTTTCCCGAGCGGACAAGTGGCAACCTATAGAAAAAGCGAAAAGAAAGTTACAGAAATACCGTGGGAAGATACCGCCATAAGGCTCATACAGCGTTTAGAAGTGCCAGTGGTGCCTGTGTTTTTTAAAGCGAGGCTACGTAGGCGATTCTATTTCTTCTCGGCCATACATGGCATTTTCCGCACGTTGCTAATGCCTTTAGAATTGTTGAACAAAAACAAAGGGCCAATTCATGTACGGGTAGGTAAACCCATCTACCCAGATGAGTATAAGCAATATGGCGAGGTGGCACAACTCAAACAGTTTTTAAGAGAGCGCACCTATCGTTTGGCAAATCCGCTAGAGCAGCGTTTAATAGAGCGCTTGCGCAAGCAGATAGATACGCGTTTAGCAGAACGAAAACCGCCAAAACCCATTATAACGGAAACGCCAAGACATCAAATTTGGGAAGAAATTGAGCGCTTGCGCGAGGCAGATTGCAAGCTTACCGAGTTTAGAACCTATGAGGTTTTCTGGGCAAAAGCAGCACAAATGCCTAATATTCTCCGAGAAATAAGTCGTTTGCGTGAAATTACTTTTCGCGAAGTGGGAGAGGGAACCAATGAGGAGTGCGATTTAGATGCATATGATCAGCATTATGGTCATCTCTTTTTATGGGATAATCAAACCCAACTTATCGTAGGTGCTTATCGTATGGGTGTGGGGGCAGATATTTATGAGGCCTATGGCATTAAAGGTTTTTATGTAAATAGCCTTTTTCGCATAGACGAAAAGATTCATCCCCTCTTTAAAATGAGTTTAGAAATGGGTCGGGCATTTATACGTAAAGAATTTCAAGCCAAGCCCATGCCGCTTTTTCTTTTGTGGAAGGGCATAACCCATGTTATTTTACGCAATCCAGATAAAGTACGCTACTTAACAGGCTGTGTAAGCATAAGTAATCAGTTTAGTAAGTTTAGCAAGGGGATGATGATTGCGTATGTAAACCGCTATTTCTATGACGCAAAAATGGCAGCATATATCCGCCCACGTAAAGAATATAAAGTGCGCCTAGATGACGAAAGCAAAATGGTTATAGAAAACGCAGGTGCCGATGATATTAATAAGTTTGACCGCTACATTGATGAGATTGAACCAGGCAAAATGCGTTTTCCTGTGCTTTTAAAGAAGTACATTAAGCAAAATGCAAAAATCGTAAGCTTTAATGTAGACCCGAAGTTTAACAACAGTATTGATGGATTTATGTACATAGACATAAATGACTTGCCCGAGCAAACCATTAAACCTGTTGCAGAAGAGCTAGAAGCCGCGGCTAGAGCATTGGCCAAAAATCAGCACCAAAACCCGGATAAATAGAGCTTATTTTACGCTAATCTTTTTACCAGAAAGAGGTCATCTTTAAGAAAATCGTCTGTATTATGAGGCGATGTAAAGCCTCAAAACAAACAGGTTTAAATGTTTTGATAGCCTTTTTTACTTTTGAATGTCAATGAAATTTTCGACATGAACACCTTGTATTTTGGTTTATATCTGTTAATTGGCGCCACCGTATTATTTTCATGGTATGGTTTTGAAAACCGACAATTTTTCAATAGCAATACCTTTCAAATTTCAGCAATTTTAAAGGCTAGAGCTTACAAACGCCTAATAAGCTCCGGGTTCATGCATGTAAGCTGGACACACTTATTTTTTAACATGTTCGCGTTGTATTCATTTGGTCAATTGTTGCTTCAATTGGTGGGGCAAGTGCAGTTTTTTGTGATTTATTTCGTGAGTTTACTAGGTGGAAACATTCTGTCTTTAATCGTAAATCGGCACAAAGACTATTATTCTGCGGTAGGCGCCTCAGGTGCGGTGAGTGGCGTAATCTTTGCCTGCATAGCACTTTATCCGCAAATTGGGATTTACATATTTTTCATTCCAATAAAGATTCCAGGATGGATTTTCGGTCCAGCATTTTTGCTTTTTTCTATGTACGGCATGCAGCGTCAAGGCGATTCTATTGGTCATGAGGCCCATATAGGAGGCGCATTGATAGGTGTTTTGATAACACTTGTTTTGCAGCCTTTTGTGCTTAAGGCAAATCCATTAGTGATTATTGCAATCTTACTTCCAACCCTTGCCTTTTTGATATACACCATTCGCAAGCCGCCCATTAATCCGTGGGTGAAGCAGACATTAAAAATGCCAAGCACAAAAGATGATGTTTATCGCAGTGAACGTGCTGCCAGACAAAAGGAGCTTGATGTGTTGTTGGATAAGGCAAATCAAAATGGATGGGAAAGCCTGAGCAAAGACGAGTTAGACCGTATAGATGCCCTAGCCAATGGCAAGTGATTTCTTTCTAACCTTAATTAGT